>NZ_JAQIBU010000024.1 GCF_027858935.1 Oleiagrimonas sp.
TCGGCCAGCGCTTCGCGAACGTCGTCGAGCTTGAATGGCTTGATGATGGCGGTAATCAGCTTCATGCGGGGATCTCTTGGAGGAACAGGTCTATACCGACACTATAGCGGCTGTCCTGCATGGACGGCACGAACGCGTAGGCTAAACCCTACAGTCTTTGGTGCATTCCGCCGATGGCATAGCTATGGTGTTAAGTCCACACTGATCTCTTGAAGCACGAGGTGACGCATGATTGATGTCCCGTCCATTGACGCCCTTGCGCGGCGACTGGCGGAGGCCGTTCCTCCTGGATTTACGCAGGCACGCGAAGATCTTGCGGCCAACTTTCGCGATGTTCTGGCACAAGGCCTGCGCCGCCTCGACCTGGTGACCCGCGAGGAATTCGATGTCCAGCGGCAGGTATTGTCGCGCACGCGCGAACGCGTTGAACAGTATGAAAAACGCATCACGGAACTCGAGTCCCGCCTATCCAGCAAAAATTGAGACCACAGACCACCGCCTCCCGGGAGACCGCCCCCGATCCGTCACCTCACCCCGTGTTCAAGATCGGGGGCGGATTTTTCCCCGGCAAGACTCCGTGGTTACCGCGTGCAGGGAGCACATCGCAATGGAAGTACCGGCTGATACTGTCGCCGGCATGTCTGGGTTCATGGCCCTGCAGTGGCCATGAGTCTGTCTGTCATACTGAGCCGCGCCCAAGTCGGCGTTAGTGCACCGCAGGTCATGGTGGAGGTCAATCTTTCCGGAGGCCTTCCCAACACCTCGATTGTCGGTCTTCCGGAAGCTGCCGTTCGTGAAGCACGGGACCGGGTGCGCGTGGCGATACAGAACACCGCCTTCGAGTACCCCAATCGACGGGTCACCGTGAACCTGGCCCCCGCCGAGCTGCCCAAGGATGGAGGTCGTTTCGATCTGGCGATCGCGCTGGGTATCCTTGCGGCTGGCAACCAGGTGCCCCGCGAGCGGCTTCGTGATTGCGAATTCCTGGGCGAACTGGCACTGACAGGGCAATTGCGCCCCGTCACCGGCGTACTACCGGCACTGATGCAGGCCGGTAAACGTCGGCGCCGCGTGATTGTCCCGCGTGCCAATGCCGCCGAAGCCGCGCTTGTCAGCGATGGCGACGTGCTGGTTGCGGATACGCTGGCTGAAGTCTGCGCCTGGCTACGCGGTGGCGAACAGCTGCCCCGCCCGGATACAGCCGATGGCATTGTCTTTGATACCGAGGCTGTTCCTGACCTTGTCGACATCCGTGGTCAGCTGCAGGCACGCCGTGCCCTGGAAGTTGCTGCAGCCGGAGGCCACCATCTGTTGCTGGTCGGCCCGCCGGGTAGCGGCAAGACCATGCTGGCCGAACGCCTTGCCGGCATCCTGCCCCCCATGGATGAATCCGAAGCCCTGGAAACCTGCGCAATACGTTCTATAGCCGGGGAGACATTGGACCCCTCCCGTTGGCGCCGACGCCCATACCGGGCACCTCATCACACCGCTTCGGCAGCAGCACTGGTCGGCGGTGGATCGCATCCCCGGCCTGGTGAAATCTCCCTTGCGCACCACGGCGTGCTGTTTCTGGATGAACTACCCGAATACGAACGCCGCGTGCTTGAAGTCCTCCGGGAACCACTTGAATCGGGCCGCATCATGATCTCACGGGCGGCACGCCATTCCACTTTTCCCGCCCAGTTCCAGCTGGTCGCAGCCATGAATCCCTGCCCTTGCGGGTATCACGGAGATCCTGGCGGGCAATGCCGATGCACGCCGGACCAGATAGCCCGCTACCGCGGGCGCCTGTCGGGCCCCTTGCTTGATCGCATCGACCTTCAGGTCGAGGTGCCGCGTGTACCGCTGTCCGAACTGACCACCCCACGCAAGGATCATGACGAGGACAGTGCTTGCGTTCTAAAGCGCGTGATTGCTGCCCGTCGCCAGGCCCTGCTTCGTGCGGGTCGTCCCAATGCAGAGATCAGCACAGGTGAACTTGAACGCGATTGCGCCCTTGGCACCAGCGAAAGATCCTGGCTGCAGACGACACTGGAAAAACTGCATCTTTCCGCGCGGGCCTACTACCGGGTACTGCGGGTCGCACGCACACTCGCCGACCTGGACGGTTCGGCAGCCTGCGTGGGGCGGGAGCATCTGGCCGAGGCCCTGCACTTGCGTCGCATGGATGTCTGAACAAATCCAGGCGCAAGCTGCCATCCGCAATCATGGATTGATCATGGAGTCCGGGGCTTTGTGCAACCCTGCGCACAGAAAAGGCCTGCGAACGTACAAGACGGGATGATCCAGTCCGAGGGTCTGGGTTCCCGCCGCAAGACCGGCACCCCGTCATCGTTTGTCCCAACTGGCACCAACCGCTGCCGAGGCGGGCCATCTTGCCTTGCGGCTTGTGAACGCCTGGGAAAGACGCATGCCCTGGTCCGAATCCAAGTACCATCGTGATGCGTTGGTTCCAAGGGAAAACTCCGCACGTGACTGTCAATCTCGCACTGATGTTCGCGTTTCTGCTGGTGATCGGTTTTGTAGCCCAGTGGCTGGCCTGGCGCGTCAAGTTGCCCGCCATCTTGTTCCTGCTCCTGGCCGGCATCCTTCTCGGCCCCATCAGCGGTTTGGTCCATCCTGACGCTCTGCTCGGCAAGTGGCTTTTCCCGATGGTCTCGCTGGCTGTCGCGCTGATCCTATTCGAAGGCAGCATGACCCTGCGTTTCCACGAGTTGCGCGGAATCGGCCGTGCGGTGCGCGGCCTGGTCAGTTATGGCGCTGTTGCTGCATTGCTGATGCTGGCCGCTGCGGCTCACTGGATCGTCGGGATGGACTGGCCCCTGGCTCTTTTGTTTGGAGCACTCGGCTGCGTTACAGGCCCAACTGTGATTGTGCCGATGCTTCGCACGTTGCGTCCCGATGCCAAGGTTGCCAATGCTTTGCGCTGGGAAGGCATCATCATCGATCCGCTCGGTGCACTCTTCGCCGTACTGGTTTTTGAAGCCATCATCTCGCGTGAACAAGGTCATTCGCTGGGCGTGTTTGCAGCAACCATCGCCAGCGGCGTCGTCATCGGCGTGGTCGGTGCCAGCTTGCTTGCGGTACTACTGCGCAGACACCTGATACCCGAATACCTGCAAAATTACGGCACCATGGCAGCTGTTCTGGGAGCCTTCGTGCTTTCCAACGCCGTGACGCATGAATCGGGCCTTCTCACGGTCACCATCATGGGTATCGTCATCGGCAACCATCGCGATGTGCACATCGACCACATCATGGATTTCAAGGAAGACCTTTCCACGCTGCTGGTCTCCATGCTGTTCATCATCCTGGCCGCTCGCCTGAGCTGGCCCCTGCCTGACGGCATGCTGGTCAGCGGAAGCCTGGTTTTCCTTGTCGCTCAGTTCATCATTCGCCCGGTATCGGTATGGCTGGCCACTTTGGGCAGCACGTTGAACTGGCGCCAACGGGCGCTGATGGGCTGGGTTGCGCCGAGGGGAATCGTGGCTGCGGCCGTTTCCGCGCTGTTTGCCCTGCGTTTGGAATCACTCGACATGCCCGGTGCCAACGGCCTGGTACCGCTGATCTTCATGTTGATCATCGGTACCGTCGTGGTCCAGAGCGCCACGGCGCGAAGCCTCGCACAATGGCTGCGCGTGGCCGAGCCCGAACCCGACGGTGTGCTGGTCTTTGGCGCCGATCGTGTTTCCCGCGCCGTTGCCTCGGCGTTGGCCGCAGCCGAGATTCGAGTGCTTTTGGTCGACGATGACTGGGATGGCATTCGCACGGCGCGCATGCAGGGGCTGGATACCTTTTTCGGAAGCCCGACCTCCCAGCACGCTGACCATCACATGGACCTGACCGGCATCGGACGGCTGCTGGCCATGTCCACTCGCCGCGAGCTGAACTCGCTTGCCGTGGTGCACTATCGCCAGGAATTTGGCCGTGAAAGAGTGTACCGGCTGCGCAATCTTGCGCCGGAGGAACGTCATGACCGTCGCAACTTCGCGGGGAATCTTCTGGCGCCCGCCCTGTTCGGCGAAGGCATGACTCATGCCCGCTTTGCCGAAATGCTCGAAGCCGGCTGGTTTATCAAGTCCACCCGCCTGACCGAAACCTTTGACTGGCCCCATTTCATCGAGAAATACGGATCGCAATCCGTGATGCTGTTCGGTATCGATGAGCGTGGTGCCTTGCGGGTCGTCTCGAGCAAGCGAGAAATCGAACCGAAGTCAGGATGGACCGTCATTGTCCTGGTCCCGCCTGCAGATGCATGAACGTAAACGGCTCATGATACGTTTGACCTGTCCACTGGTATCGTTTACATCAACTGTCAGCTTGTTCCGCTGACTCCGGAGCCCGTCCATGCGCATTCGCCGCCGCCGTATCTGTTTCGTGCAGATTGCCGATCAACTGCTGCCCGATCTCGGCGCCCTTTTCAGCGGCGAACTGAAAATGCGCGCCCAACCCCAGGTTGAACTGTTGTGCCCGATCAGCGGAGAAAGAATCCGCGTTTACGGCCACGAGATGGAATTTCTTTCCGGTCTGCCCTCGGATACATGGACCGAGTCCGGGACAAGCATCCAGGCCGGTCACATTGCGGCCCATCAACTTCAGGACATGGCCCAGAGACACGTGATCCTGACAGACGACGAAGGTGACAGCATCAGCCGCCGTATACTGGAGGCCGAGGACACCATGCAGCGTATCGGCTGGTACGACCTTACGGCGATGTACCACGCCATGACGCGCTGGTCTGGCATGGCCGACGATGTCGCAACGCGTGAACATACGCCCGAAGCACATCGGGCTCGCTTGACCGATGTGGCTGAGATGCACGGCCCTCCACCAGCACATTTTCCGCGTCGCGAGGATGCAATATCGAGGCATCAGCTGGTACGCCCGGCCTTCGACACGCCGTTGGCCCATATCCTGCGTGCGCGTCGCACCACACGCGTATTCAAACGCGAAGCCACCCTGCCGCAGGCGGATCTTGCGCATATGTTGTATGGCTGCTTCGGTGCGATTGCCACCCGAGAATTTGCACCCGGAGCCACTGCCGTCAAACGCACCAGCGCGTCTGGTGGCGGTCTCACTCCAATCGACCCGTATCCATTGATCATGCGCGTGGAAGGACTGGAACCGGGGATCTACCACTACGACATGGGCAGCCACGCGCTCGAGCTTCTCAAACCCATGCCAGAAGACGCAGTACGTGAACTGGTCATGGGAGTCACCGCCGGCCAGAATTACTTTACAGATGCACAAGCAGTAGTCGTACACGTCGGTCGATTCGACCGACACCACTGGAAATACCGCAGCCACGCCAAGGCGTACAAGGCCCTCTTGATGGATTCGGCGCACCTGAGCCAGACCTTCTACCTGCTGGCTACGGAGCTCGGTCGTGGTGCGTTTTACACCGCGGCTATCAACGATGCTGACCTGAGCGATCACCTGGATCTGGACCCGGTAGGAGCCGCACCTTTCGGCATCAACGGGCTGGGGGTGAAAGCCAGTGAATCGAACGAAGAAGCTTTGCATTTCAACCCGGAGCCGTATTCGCCAAGCCTGGAATGATGCAAGGCAAAACCGGCATTATGGACATATACAACCCCAACGTGTCGGCCACCACAAAGCTTCAATGCACCGGTCATCCTGTGGAGATTATGCAATGATGAATGAATCAAGGACGTAAACTGATCCCGTGGCGCCGCAGCCGCGTCACGCGATCCGCGAGCGAGTACGCAAAGTTTCAAGCCGGAAATATATTTTCTCTATTTCGGTCTGGAACATAGCGTATTCATTTCGGGTCTTCGGCGCCCTGCCGAAAGGACGAACAGTGCGCAGTGCATGCTTGAATAGTGATCATGCACACGGTTTGCGCACATCAAGGGATTGAAACTGTAACCAAGGCTGCGATTGTCCAACCCGTGCGTGTCCACGCACATGTCGTACGCTGAAAAACCCAACCCTGAGGAGATTCACCATGTTTGATCAAACCATCACCAACACCACCTTTGATTCCGCTGCCGCCATGGCTTCATTCAACGGTACCAATACCCTTGCGCACGCTTTCATCGAGCGCCTGGCCACGGATGACGCCTTCCGTGCAGAGACCGTTGCCGATCCGGTGGCTGCGACCGCAAAATACGGATTCTCCGTTGACCGTAGACAGTTGCCTGAAGGTGGGATCACCCTGCCGCCGAAAGCCGTGCTTGCCGAGCACATGAACATGATCGCTGAACAGTTCGCGGCTTCCAGCAGTGTGGTCGTGGCATTCAGACTGTAACATCCAAAAATCTAATTAAGATGTAATTAGGACCGCAACCTTGCGGTCCTTTTTTTACTTTTTAAAATTATTATACAATATTTGATTTAATGAATCAGTTTTTATCCAAACAATACTATTTATCACCCGAGTCTGATTTAAGAATGGACTTTGCGCGACGGATATATGGATTATTGAAAGAAGCAAGCTTCCAATTATCAAGGAAAGTACTTGCCAAGTTTGATGCTATATTTTTGTTCCTTTTATTCATGAAATCTGCTGCATCCAACAATGCTACGTTCCACTGAATAGCCCGAGAGCAGATTCCAAACTGATTTTCATCAATCTGCCCAAACGCCAATGTCCGCTTTTGAATTACTCTTTGGTATGCCTTGTAGGCTCCTTTTTCACCTGCGGCCGCTTTGGCTCTGGCAATAATTTCCAACAACTCCCACAATGGGTGTGAATCAGCTGATGTAACGATCCGCACGGCTTTTTTTGCATTTCCATTATGAAGCGCAATTTCAGCTTCTGTAATAGCTACTAATTGCGAACGGATTGGATAACCACGTAACTGGTTGTGGGCACTTGCAACCTTTATCGCTTTCTTGGCCAAGCGCTCATCCCCCATACGCGCCGCCCATCGAGCAAAAGATGCAACGACTGTGGGATAGTCATAAGAAAAATTCATTGCTTTTTTAGCGTTCATCACTAGCAACTCATTTAAGGATTTCTGCACTGTATGTAGCGCATCTTTGTCACGTCCTTGCCCCCACAAAACGCCTACCAAATCAATCCTCAGTGCCCAACCTTTTGCATCTGCGACGTCCGGAGTTATGGTATCCAGCGTATGCCTGAGACCACTTTCGGCTGACGCCAGATCACCTTGGTCTGCTTGTACAAGCGCCCGCCGCACTGCGAGACTGACCATCGTATTGGAACCGCTTGGTACCCCAGCCAGAAATTCAGATGCTGCGCCATAATCCCGTTTTTCGACATATGCATCTGCCAAAGCAAGAAATGGGCCTCTGAAACCGGAACTGTAAGCCTGCTTAAGATTTTTTATTGATTTACTTATATTTCCTGTTGCTAAATCACATACACCCAAAACATATGTAGATATCATGGCTTGAGCTTGTGGAAGACTTGCAGCATGTTTTAGATATGGGATCGCAGATTCGCAATCATTTAGATAACCCGCATAATACAGGCCCGCATTGTGCGAACCTGTTGGATCATCCGGATACAAGTCAGCCACCACTTTCCAGGCAGCGACAATCGCTGTGTCCGGATCATTCAAATTTGCTTGATCCGCCCGTATTTTTATTTTTTCAAGTGGATCCAGCCGATCTATATTTTTCAGCGCTGACGCCAACGATTTTTTCGCAGAAACCTTTAGACCCATTGAAATATAGTTGACTCCTTGCAACATATAGGCCGATGCAAATTTCGGATCAATGCTTAATGCTTGCGCCAGGAAATCCAGAGATAAATGGTAGTCTCCGTGATTACCGGCTTTGCTTGCCAATGC
This sequence comes from Oleiagrimonas sp., assembly GCF_027858935.1. Classification (GTDB taxonomy): domain Bacteria; phylum Pseudomonadota; class Gammaproteobacteria; order Xanthomonadales; family Rhodanobacteraceae; genus Oleiagrimonas. Next base: position 7,782 of record NZ_JAQIBU010000024.1, read on the forward strand.
GTACGCTCGCAAGGCTTGCAGACTGGATGTTGTGACCTGAGCAAGGGAAGCGCTGTTCATCTTGATTTGAGCGATCGATTCTCCCAAATAGGCCCTGAGTTTCTTAGAAATTACGCCAACAGCGTTGACGATGCCATCTTCACTCGTTGCATTTGCTACCAACAGCTTCATGACCCTCTTGTTCTTCGGATCAATAATCTCTGCTTGTAACTGAAATCCAGAACCATAGTTGACGATGAGTGGAACAATGAGCGCTTTGGCATTGTCCCTGACGGCGACCTGTGTACCCAACGCTCTATTGATAAGCACATTTTTTCCAAGCTTCATCCGCGACAGTGTCTGTTGCACCTTGGTTGCCGGGATCACATTCACGTAGCGCGATTGCCTAAGACCGATTCGCAAAGCACTTTCGATCGCCTCTCCGTAACCGGTACTTCCCGTTTCATTGACAGCATTCGCGATCACCACCCAGTCGCGGGCTTTAAAGCCAATTTGTGGAGACGGTCGCAGGAACCACCACAGTCCGATACCCAAAACGGGGACAAGCACAGCACTAGCCGAGATGTGAGTGCTGGCGCGACGCCACCAGGGCTGGATGCGTTGCGCAACGCTTCGGTTCATTGGCACCGCGAGGGGGGCGACATCAACCTCCCCGACCTCGATGACTTCGGTCAACTCGGCGACACCGCGAATACGGTAGCGCCCGTAGGATTTCCAGAGGACGTCGGTGCTGTCCTCTTCGATCTCCTCACGCCCGCGTCTTGCGATAGTTGCAGCCACACCGGTCAACAGGATCTGTTGCGGTCGCGCCAGTGTGGCCAGGCGTGCCGCAATTGGTTTGGCCAGACCTTCGACCTCGATCGGCTTGGCCCCACGACCGATGTCCTCGGGGCTGTTTTCCCACATCATCACGTCGCCGACATGGATGCCCACGCGGGCCCGGATGCTGACCCCTTCGGCTTCAGACATGTAGCGCAAGCCCCGTTGGTAGGCCAGCGCGAAGGCCACCGCCTGTGTCGGTCGCTCGAAAAGCAACAAGTAGCCGTCCGTCTTGTCGATTTCTCGGCCGTCGTATTGATCGACCAGTGCCCGAGTCATCCGGTCGTGCTTACGAATCAGCGCGGCGGCTTGACGATCCCCAAGGCGATCGATCAGTGCGGTTGAATCGGCCAGGTCACAAACCACCATGGTGCGCAGGACGGGTTGCCCTGCTGTCGATCGCTCGCGCCGGTATTCGCGTAGATCGAGAGGCTCGGCCATCGTCGTTACAGCTCGGGATCGGTGAGGCCGGCAACCTGCCAGCCATCTCCGCCAATGGCTTTAACGCTGTGCAGCGCACGGTCCATGTCGCCATACCACATGGACCAGCCATCAATGAGTTCACACATCCCGCCACCAATACTGACGGTGACAAACAGGTCCGGTTCCCCGAAATCTCCAAATCCAAGACGGCG
>NZ_JAQIBU010000078.1 GCF_027858935.1 Oleiagrimonas sp.
TGCGCGAAGTCGGCCTGCATGCGCCTGAAGTGCTGGCAGAGGATGCCCAGCGGGGTTTCGTGCTGATGTCCGACCTGGGCCATACGCACTATCTGGAGATGCTCAACGAGGACAATGCCGACGCGCTCTACGGAGAAGCCATGGATGCCTTGCTGATCATGCAGCGCGACATCGAGGTGGGCAGCCTGCCCACCTATGATGCCGCCATGCTGCACAACGAAGTGCAACTGATGACGGAGTGGTTCCTGGGTCGGCATCTGGGCATCCATCCGGACGCCACGGACCGGGGCATGCTGGAGGCGGCGTTTGACCATCTGATCGAAAGCGCCACTTCCCAGCAGCAGGTCTTCGTGCATCGGGATTTCCACAGCCGCAACCTGCTGCACACGGAAACCAACACTCCCGGCATCATCGATTTTCAGGGCGCCGTGCGCGGGCCGATCACCTATGACCTGGCATCACTGCTGCGCGACTGCTACATCCGCTGGCCGCTTGCGCGCGTGGAATCCTGGGTCGAGACGTATCGCCGCCGTCTGCTGGACGAGGGCATGATCATGGCCGGCCTTGATCGCGCACGCTTCCTGGAGGCTTTCAACCGGATGTGCCTGCAGCGACACATCAAGGTGCTGGGCATCTTCTGCCGACTGCACTACCGCGATGGCAAGGCCGGCTACCTGAAGGACCTGCCACGCGTATTCGACTACATCCAGGACGTGGCTGCACGCCAACCGCAGGTGCAGATGCTGGCCCGCTTCCTGCGCCGCTGCGTAGGGGACCGGGACCTGACGCTTCCCCTGACCCAGGCATGAGCGAAATGCGCGCGCTGATCTTCGCGGCCGGCTTGGGCACCCGCATGCGCCCCCTGACCGACCACACTCCGAAGCCATTGCTGGAAGCGGCTGGAAAACCTTTGATCGCATGGCATCTGGAGAAACTTTCGGCGCTGGGCATACGCGAGGTGGTAATCAACACAGCCCATCTGGGCGCACGTTTTCCGCAGCTGCTCGGCAACGGCGCGCACTGGGGACTGCGCCTGCACTATGCGTACGAAGGCGAGGTGCCGCTGGAGACCGGAGGCGGCATGCTGAACGCGCTGGATCAGCTGGGCGATGCGCCGTTCCTGGCCATCAACGGCGACATCTGGACCGATTTCGATTTCGCCACACTGCCCGCCGCACCGCGCGATCAGGCGCACCTGGTGCTGGTCGACAATCCGGAGCACCACCCACATGGCGATTTCCGGCTGGACGTCCATGGCGGCCTGCATGACGACGAAGCGGGCCCACGCCTGACCTTCGCGGGCATCGGCCTGTACCGCCCGCAGTTGCTCGAGCACTGGCGCGCTGTGGTCGGAGATACGCAGGGCGCGCGCCGCCAGCCGCCAGCATTCGGGCTGGCGCCGCTACTGCGCGCAGCGATGTCCGCGGGCCGCGTGGACGGTCAGCATCACGGTGGGCGCTGGACCGATGTCGGCACCCCGCAGCGTCTCGAAATGCTGGATAAAACGCTTCGGACTCGCTGAACAAGCAGCCGTCTCCAGCGTGTCGACTTGGATCTAGCTGTGTAAACCCAGCACGTTGTTCAGTGGAATCGTGATGCGGCTGATCGGTGGCCGATAACCGAGACTGGCATGGCATCGGTGCCAGTTGCATTGATGAAGCCAGGGCAGCATGTGATCTGCACGCTTCTCGGAGCTGTTGCAGCATCACTCAAGGACCTCGCTCCCGAGCTGAAGCCATGTCCGGACCGGCACGTGAAGAAACCACGACGGCCACAAGCGTCCCCATGAAAACAAGCCCGACATGTCTGACAGATATCGTCCATGCCTGCCTCATATGGATCGCTCCATACCCCAACAAAGACGCAACGACCTCTGGTGATCCATGCAAAAAGGCCCGGTCTGCACCGGGCCTTTCAAGGTGTGGGCGCGCCCTTGTCAGGGCCGGCGCGCCAACTCCGGATTGTCTTTCGAAACCGGCATCAGGTCCTTCTTCGACACGCCCAGCCACAGCAGAATCGGGCTGGCCACGAAGATCGACGACAGGGTGCCGATCACGATACCGATCAGCATGGTGATGGCGAATCCATGCACAGTCGGACCACCAAACAGGAACAGCGCGCCCATGGTGATGGCCGTGAACAGCGAGGTGATGATGGTTCGCGACAAGGTGTTGTTGATCGAGCGGTTGAGGATTTCCTCCGGCTCGGCCTTGCGCGCCAGCCGGAACAGCTCGCGCACGCGGTCGAACAC
>NZ_JAQIBU010000092.1 GCF_027858935.1 Oleiagrimonas sp.
GCGACCATGTCCGCCATCCGCCTGGCGCGCGGCGCGACCGGGCGCAGCAAGATCGTGAAATTCGAGGGTTGCTACCACGGTCACGGCGACAGCTTCCTGGTCAAGGCCGGATCGGGGGCGCTCACTTTCGGCGTGCCGACCTCACCGGGCGTGCCCAAGGCCAGCGCCGACCTCACACTGACCCTGCCCTACAACGACCTGGATGCGGCCCGCGCCCTGTTCGCCGATCAGGGCGATGCCATCGCCGGTCTGATCATCGAGCCGGTCGCAGGCAACATGAACTGCGTGCCGCCCGTGGAGGGCTACCTGCAAGGACTGCGCGAGTTGTGCACCCGACACGGCACGGTGCTGATCTTCGACGAGGTGATGACCGGTTTCCGCATTGCCCCCGGCGGCGCACAGGAACGCTATGGCGTGACTCCGGACCTGTCCACCTTCGGCAAGATCATCGGCGGCGGCATGCCTGTGGGTGCCTATGGAGGAAAGCGCGAACTGATGCAGCAGATCGCGCCCACCGGACCGATCTACCAGGCCGGAACGCTGAGCGGCAACCCGGTTGCCATGGCCGCTGGATTGGCCATGCTCGAGCTGATCCAGACCCCCGGTTTCCACGACGACCTGGAAGCCAAATGCGCCACGCTTACCCACGGCATGCAGGCGCGGGCCGACAAGCATGGCATTGCCTTCAGCACGCACCATGTGGGCGGCATGTTCGGTTTGTTCTTCGGCCCCGGTCCGGTCACCCGTTTCGAACAGGTCATGGCCTGCAACGCCAATGCCTTCAAGCGCTTCTTCCACGGCATGCTGGAACGGGGCGTATACCTGGCACCAAGCGCCTTCGAAGCCGGGTTCATGTCCTCCACGCACACGCAAGCCGACATCGAGCTGACCCTCGCGGCCGCCGACGACACCATGGCCGAACTGGTGACGGAGACCGACTGAACATGCCCCGGGAGCCGGCGTCGGCGCATCCCGGGCCGCATGAACCCGCCCACGGGATGGCTTGGCGTGCCCGCTGCTTCCACATCATCTTTGGCCACCACGACTGACCGGGGCGACTGTTCGACGTGATCCTGATCATCGCCATCGTCGCCAGCATCCTGGTGACGATGCTCGATTCGGTGCAGGACCTGCACCTGCGCTTCGGCAAGGCGTTCTTCATCACCGAATGGGCCTTCACCCTGGTCTTCACCGCCGAGCTGGCCTCGGGCAGCCGCAACGCGCGTGCGCAGGGGCTGCGAGAACTGCGGACTGGCCGGACACGAAGCCGATGCGCGGTTCTGCCGCCACTGCGGAGCAAAATTGCCGCACATGGATGCAACTGAAACCGACGCCTGAACCTTCGATATTACCGACCCGCGGCACCCAGGGCTCACGCGCCGGAAACGAAATCTCCGAGTGCAGCACGCAACCGCTTCACGCCATCGGCAAGTTCCTCGTCAGTGATATTCAGCGCCGGAACGAAGCGCAGTACGTCGGGACCGGCCTGCAACAGCAGCAGGCCATGGCCCGCAGCCATGTCGAGGATGTCGCCGGCGCGCCCCTTGTGGGAATCGGCAAGTACCGCGCCCAGCATCAGGCCACGCCCACGGATCTGGTCGAACAATGCCAACGCATCGTTCAGGCCATGCAAGGCGTCGCGCAGCACCGCCGATTGCCGCTGCACGTTGGCCAGCAATTCCGGCGAGTTCAGCGTACGCAACGCAGCACGCGCCACCGCTGCGGCCAGCGGATTGCCGCCGAACGTGGTGCCATGCGCACCCAACCCCATGGCTTCGGCCACCCTGTTCCCGGCCAACATGGCCCCGATGGGAAAACCGCAGCCCAGGGCCTTGGCCAGGGTGACGATGTCCGGGACCACGTCGTCCTGCGCGTGGGCGAACAGCGTACCGGTTCGACCCATGCCGCACTGGATCTCGTCCAGCACCAGCAGCGCGCCGTGCGCATCGCAGAGTTGGCGAAGATGCGACAGAAACCCCGGATCGGCGGGCACCACCCCACCCTCGCCCTGCACCGGCTCGACCAGGATCGCAGCCACGTCGCCGGCCTGCATGGCGGCCTCCACCGCGGCCACATCGTTGAAAGGCAGGTAGCGAAAACCGCCCGGCAGCGGTTCATAGCCGTGCTGGTACTTCGGTTGCGCGGTCGCGGTGACCGTGGCCAGGGTGCGCCCGTGGAATGAACCCTCGAAGGTCAGGATCACCCGGCGCTCCGGTTCGCGCCCCTGCGCGGCCGCCCACTTGCGCACCAGCTTGATCGCCGCTTCGTTGGCCTCGGCCCCGGAGTTGCACAGAAACACGCGCTCGGCGAACCCCGAAGCGTTGACCAGTTCCTCGGCCAGCCGCAGCGAAGGCTCGGTATAGAAAATGTTGCTGACGTGCCAGAGCTTGTCCGCCTGCGCGGCCAGTGCCGCCTGCAGCGTCGGGTGCCGGTGGCCCAACGCATTGACCGCAATGCCGCCGCCGAAATCGACATACTCGCGTCCCTCGATGTCCCACACGCGCGAGCCTTCGCCGCGCTCCAGCACCAGTTCGCGTGGACGGTAAACGGGCAGGTAGTAGCGCCGACCCAGGGCAGTCAGCGAGGCAGTGGCGGCTTGGTCGCCGGCAAGAGGGTTCATGGAGGTGTACCCGGGCATGTATGTCGTGCGCGAGAAAGTCGACTCTGCAAACTTACCAGGAGCCGGTGTTGGTCATGGTGGCCCACGGCTCTTCCGGGGGCAGCGGTTCGCCTTTCTGCAACAGTTCGATCGAGATCAGGTCCGGCGAACGCACAAAGGCCATGTGCCCGTCGCGCGGTGGTCGATTGATGGTCACGCCCATCTGGTCGAGATGCGCGCAAGTGGTGTAGATGTTATCCACGGCAAAAGCCAGATGGCCGAAATTGCGAGCGGAACCGTAGTCTTCCTGCGAGTCCCAGTTGTGGGTCAGCTCGACCTCGATGCCCTCCTGCCCCGGCGCATGCAGGTAGACCAGGGTGAACTGTCCCTTCGGATAATCCTTGCGCCGCGCTTCGACCAGTCCGAGGCCTTCGCAGAAAAAACGCAGGTTGGCATCGAGGTCACGCACGCGCACCATGCTGTGCAGGAATTTCATGGCGGGTCTCCTTGGCCCCGGCGGGCCGCTGGATGTATCAGGGCGTTTGACGATACCGCAACCGGCAATCGTTCGTGGAAAGACTTTTCACGAATCCAGGAACAGATCCGGCATCAGCGGCTGTCCGGGTTGCACCGCGTAGCCGTCGAAATCGTCCATGCCTTCGTCACGAAGCACCTCTTCGTCGATAAAGAAGTGGCCGTTGCATCCGGTCGCCGGACGACACAGAACCGCATGGGCAGCATCGGCCACGATCTCTGGAGTACGGCACCGCTCGGGCTGCGCCGCGTCACCCAGCATGGCCAGCGCAGCCGTGGCGATCACAGTCCTTGGCCACAACGCGTTGACGGCGATGCCCTGGGAACCAAGCTCCGCGGCCAGTCCGAGCGTGACCAAGCTCATGCCCATCTTGGCCAGGGTATAGCCGGTGTGGGGCGCCCACCACTTCGGGTCCAGGCTGGGCGGCGGCGCGAGGGTGAGAATATGCGGATTGGCGGCCTTGCGCAGGTACGGCAGCGCAGCCTGTGCGCAGACAAAGCTGCCACGCGCATTGACCTGCTGCATCAGGTCAAACCGCTTGATCGGTGTGTCCTCGACGCCAGCCAGCCAGATGGCACTGGCGTTGTTGACCAGAATGTCGATGCCGCCGAACTGCTGCGCGGCCTGGTGCATGGCCTGGGCCACGGCATCGGCGTCACGAATGTCGAGCTTGATCGGCAACGCCTTGCCACCCGCCGCCTCGACCGCTTCGGCCGCCGTGTGGATGGTGCCGGGAAGTTTCGGGTTGGGCACCGCGCTCTTGGCCGCGATGACCACATTGGCCCCGTCGCGCGCGGCACGCAGGCCAATGGCCAGGCCAATGCCACGCGAGGCGCCGGTGATGAAAAGAGTCTTTCCGGAAAGCGTCGTCATGATGGATACCCGATCAGTGGGTTAGGGTGGCATCGCGCCTACTCGCGCTGGAATCTGGGGAGCAGGTCGCGCAACTGCGCCAGGCGACCCAACGGATCGCGCGTTTCCAGCAGCATCTGCCGCTCGGAACCATCCAGCGGCAACAGCTCGGCCATGCGAAAACCGACCCAGCTGGCATTGTCGTAATGCTGCCGCGGCACATCCTGCAAGTGTGGCGCAACCTGCTCGATCAGTCGTTCGAGGATGCCCGGCAACAGTCCGAACTCCGGCGGCACTTCGAGTTCGGGCTCGTCCTCCCAGCACTGTGCATCGCCGCGCAATTGACCATTGTCGCGCATGTGCACGTGCTGCACCCGGAAGCGTTGGCCGCCGCGGGCCGTGATGGCCAGCAGTCCCTCGCCGGTGGAGAAGAAATCGCTGATCTGCGCCAGCGTGCCCACCGCCGCCGGCACGGCCGGATCGCCAGCCTCATGACCCTCAAGAATCAGGCACACCCCGAACGGGCTGTCATGGCGCGCACACTCGCGCACCATGTCCAGGTAACGTTGTTCGAATATACGCAACTGTATAAGCCCGCCCGGATAGAGCACGGTGGACAAAGGAAACAATGGAAGGTCGCTACGACTGGAAGGATTGGAACCCATGGCAACAGTATAAGGAGATCCAGGCGGACTGGCCTGCGCAGCGCAAATATACGATTATGATTTTTTGCGCGCAGGGAGCAGGCATGTCCATGGAAGCATCTGCATCGGCACTGGTCCGATCCAATCAGGAACCCTCAGCAAGCGTCAACATTCGCGGACTGAACAAAAGCTTCGACAAGCACCCGGTGCTGCGGGATCTCGACTGGTCCATTCCCTCCGGACGCGTCGTCGGCCTGCTGGGCCGCAACGGCGCCGGAAAGACGACCCTGTTGCGCTGCATGGTGGGGTTGTCCCCGATTGACGACGGGCACGTGGACATTTTCGGTCAGTCGATGGCCGAACCCGGAGGCGAACGCCTGCAGCGCATCGGGTTCGTGCCCCAGAACTTCGAACTCTTCCCGTGGATGAAGGTGCGCAACTTTCTGGATTTCACGGCGGCCTTCTACCCCCACTGGGACCACGCCTTCGCAGAGCGCCTGCTGACGGACTGGGAGATCAACGCCCGGCAGAAAATCGGCGAGCTCTCCCAGGGGCAGCGACAGAAACTGGCGATCGTGCGCGCGCTGGCGCCGGACCCCGACCTGCTGCTGCTGGACGAACCGGTCGCCAGCCTCGACCCCCAGGCCCGCCGCGCGTTCATGGCCGAACTGATGCAGCGCGTGAAACGCCCGGGCAAGACGGTGGTGTTTTCCACCCACATCACCGCCGACCTGGAGCGCGCCGGCGCCGATATCGCCCTGCTCAAGGATGGGCGCATCGTGCTGGAGAGTACCCAGGCCATGCTGCACCAGCGCATCCGCCTGGCGCGTCTGACACGGGACGCCGGATGGCCGACCACGCCCGAACTTGCCGGCCTGGTGCGCGCCACGACCAACGGCAGCGAGCTGCGGCTGATCGTCGACGGGACCCAGGACGCCGACCTCCAGGCGCTGGCCGATCGTGAACAGGCCGAGCTGGCCATCGAGCCGCTGCCGCTGGAAGATCTGTTCGTGGAACTGGCATGAAGGCGGTCTGGAAGCTGCTCAGCCTGCCGCTGCGGCAGATGCCCCTGGCGACCTGGCTGCTGGTGGTCTGCTATGTCGCCAGCCTGACGGCCATGGTCGTGGATGGCC
>NZ_JAQIBU010000129.1 GCF_027858935.1 Oleiagrimonas sp.
CATGCGGTCCAGGCGCGGTATCGGTTCTTCTCCTATGGGGATGCGATGCTGATCCTCCCGCACGGGGCCTGATTCTTTTTTTGCCGCGCCGGTCGGATTGCTTTTTTAGCGGGTTCAGATTTGCGCTATGTGGCTTGCGACCGCGATAAAAGGGTGGGAACTGCCTGGGAAAACCGACATGCTTGATGCTGCGGTCTGCGGGCTTGTGCTTTTTCGGGGCCCCTGAGCGGCGGTGGGTGGTGGACTGAAAAGCCCGAAGGGTGGCCCGCACGGATGCGGGCCACCTTGCCGTCAGGCCAGGGATGGCCTGTCGGCAAGGTCCGGCCGCCGCCCACGGACCTGGAGGGCCGTCAGGCCCGGAAAGCGCCAATCCGGAGTGTCCTTTGTCTTGGTTACTTCTATTTGGACAAGCAAATAGAAGTAACCCGCGCGCCTACAGGCGAGCGGAACCCTGTTCGAAGCGCAACCTGAAATTCGCGAGACAAGCCCTGCTGGATACATCACGAAGAGAGACATGACGAACCGCCCACGCCCCGCGATAATGCCCCGATGACCACCATGAAATTCGACCTCCTGGCTACCGACGGCGCGGCCCGCCGCGGCCGCATGACCTTCGCGCGTGGCGTCGTGGAGACGCCCGCGTTCATGCCTGTGGGCACCTATGGCACCGTCAAGGCCATGCTTCCGCGCGACCTGGTCGAGGTCGGCGCGCAGATGATCCTGGGCAATACCTTCCATCTGTTCCTGCGCCCGGGGCTCGAGGTGGTCGGCGAATTCGGCGGCCTGCACCGGTTCATGGGCTGGAACGGACCGATCCTCACCGATTCGGGCGGATTCCAGGTGTTCTCGCTGGCGCACAAGCGCAAGATCACCGAGGAGGGCGTGACCTTTGCCTCGCCGGTGGATGGATCGAAGGTGTTCCTGTCGCCCGAGGAATCAATGCGCATCCAGACCGTGCTTGATTCCGACGTGGCCATGATCTTCGACGAGTGCACGCCATACCCCGCCACGCACGAGCAGGCTGCCGATTCGATGCAGCTTTCGCTGCGCTGGGCCGAACGTTCGCGCCAGGCCTTCGATCAGGCGGACAACCGCAACAGCCTGTTCGGCATTGTCCAGGGCGGAGTGTACGAGGACCTGCGCGCACGTTCGGCGGAAAAGCTGGTGCAGATCGGTTTTGACGGGTATGCGGTCGGCGGACTGGCGGTGGGCGAGTCCGAGGACGAGCGCAACCGCACCCTCGAGCACACGGTTCCGTGCCTTCCAGCCGGACACCCGCGTTACCTGATGGGGGTCGGGCGGCCGCAGGATATCGTTGAAGCGGTGCGGCGAGGCATCGACATGTTCGATTGCGTGATGCCCACGCGCCATGCGCGCAACGGATTCCTGTTTACCCGGGGGGGCACGCTGCGCATCCGCAACGCGAAGTTTGCCCGGGATACCCGCGTGATCGAGGAAGGTTGCGATTGCCATACCTGCCGCAATGGCTTCAGCCGGGCCTATCTGCGACACCTGGACCGATGCAACGAGATGCTGGGGTGCCAACTGGCCACGATTCACAACCTGCGCCACTACCAGCGGCTGATGCAGGGGCTGCGTAAAGCCATCGAGACCGGTACGCTGGACCGGTTCGTTGCCGGCTTCCATGCGTCGATGGGGCTTGAATCCGGCGATCCCCGGGCCACAGCGGAACCCTGACCCGGCGGCGTGGTCGCAAGCACGTTGTCGCGCTTTTCATGCATCCGTGCCTCGCTCATGGCATAATCCGGGGCCTTTTTACCGGTCCGGGGAGATTTCCTCCCGGGACCGCAACTTGTGAGAATCATTATGGACTTTTTCATTTCCGAAGCTCACGCGCAGGGTGCGGGCAGCGGTGGCGCTACCGGTGGCGGCATGGGCTTCATCATCATGATGGTGGTCCTGTTCGGCTTGATGTATTTCATGATGATCCGGCCGCAGATGAAGCGGCAGAAGGAGCATCGCGCCATGGTCGCTTCGCTGGGCAAGGGCGACGAAGTGGTGACCAATGGCGGTATCGCCGGTCGCATCGACGAGTTGGGCGAGTCGTTCGTGACGGTGGAAATCGCAAGTGGCGTGAAGGTCCGCGTCCAGCGAGCCTCGATCTCACAGGTGCTGCCCAAGGGCACGCTGAAGTCCGCATGACGGGGAGGGCCGGCACGGGGCCGGTCCGATGCACGCGCCGGAACATGGATTCCGGCATCAATGGAAACAAGGCATGAGTGATTTCCCACGCTGGAAATATGCGCTGGTCGTCGTGGTGTTGCTGCTGGGCATGCTGTACGCACTGCCCAACGTGTTCGCGCCGGTTCCGGCCGCGCAGGTTTCAGCCAATCGTGGCGGTACGGTCAACCAGGCATTGACGGCCAAGGTCAAGTCCATCCTGGACAAGGACAAGATTCCCTACACGTCGATCAAGGCCAACGAGAAGACCGAACGACTGCTGGTCCGTTTTGCCGACAACGAGATTCAGAGCAAGGGCGTGGATGCGCTCAAGAACGCCCTTGCCGGGCAGTACATCGTGGCGCCCAACCTGGCCAGCACCGTGCCTGGCTGGCTGCGCGCAATACATGCTGACAGCATGCCATTGGGCCTGGATCTGCAGGGCGGTGTCCACTTTTTGCTGCAGGTCGACCAGAACGACATTCGCAATCGCCAGGAACAAATCTATTCGGGCGATGTGCGGGCGCTGTTGCGTGACAAGAGCCTGCGTTACCTGTCCGTGGTCAAGAGCGACAACCAGATCGTCGCCGTGCTTCGTTCGCAGGCCGATCGTTCCAAGGCCAGGGACGCCATCGCTACCGCCTATCCGGATCTGGACCTGCAGGACGGCCCCAGCACCGGCAGCCGCTTCGTGCTGGACATGACGATCAAGCCGGAAAAGCTGCGCAAGCTGGCGCTCAGCACCATCCACCAGAACCTGGCCACATTGCGCAAGCGCGTCAACGCGCTGGGCGTTTCCGAGCCGCTGATCCAGCAACAGGGCGAAAGCCGCATCGTGGTCGACCTGGCCGGTATCCAGGACACCGCCGAGGCCAAGAAGATCATCAGCGCGACCGCCTCGCTGGAGTACCGCAAGGGTATCGCCGCATACCCGGACCCGCGGGTGGAGGATGCCGTCAAGAAGGGCATCGTGCCGCCGGACGCGCGTCTGTACTACGGCCGTGATGGCCGCGCCTACCTGCTCAGCAAGCAGGTCATCGTGACCGGCAATGAGCTTGCCGACGCCTCTTCCGGATTCGACCAGCAGACCGGGTCGCCGGACGTCAACGTGACGCTCAATGAGGCCGGTGCCAAGAGCATGCGCAAGTTCACCGAGTCCAACGTGGGCCGTCCGATGGCGGTGGTCTACATCGACAAGATCCCCGAGACCAAGATGGTCGACGGCAAGAAGGTCAATTCCTTCAAGACCACCGAGAAGGTGATTTCCTATGCTACGGTCAACGGCGTGTTCGGCCGCCAGTTCCAGACCACGGGCCTGGACAGTCCGAAGCAGGCTTCCGAGCTGGCCCTGCTGCTGAAGGCCGGTTCGCTGGCCGCGCCCATGACCATTGTCGAGCAGCACGTGATTGGCCCCAGCCTGGGGCGCGACAACATCCAGAAGGGTGTGCATGCGGTGATCCTGGGCCTGAGTCTGGTATTGCTGGCGGCATTGATCTACTACAAGCTCTTTGGCCTGGTCGCTGACATCGCACTGGTGCTCAACCTGGTGCTGCTGCTGGCGGTGATGTCGATGATTGGCGTGACGCTGACAATGCCGGGTATCGCCGGCATCGTGCTCACGCTGGGCATGGCCATCGACGCCAACGTGCTGATCTGCGAGCGCGTGCGCGAGGAGATGCGCAACGGCTCCACGCCACACGCATCAATCCGCGCGGGCTACGAAAAAGCCTGGTCCACCATTCTTGATGCCAACGTCACCCATCTGCTGGCCGCCATGGCACTGATGACCATGGGCTCGGGTCCGATCCGCGGATTCGGCGTGACGCTATTCATTGGCATCCTGACTTCGCTATTCACCTCGGTCACGGTCACGCATGCGATCACGGCAATGATCCACGGTCGACGCAAGCTCAAGACCCTCTCCGTCTAACTGGCCGGGAAGCGCACTTCATGGAAATTTTCAATCCCAACAGCAACATCAATTTTCTCGGCCTGCGCAAGGTCTCGATAGTCATCGCCGTGCTCCTGATGCTGGGGTCGATCGTGGTGATCGGAACGCGGGGCCTGAACTACGGCATGGACTTCACCGGCGGCGTGCTGGTGGAAATCACCTACGCCAAACCGGTGAATATCGAGGACGTGCGTTCGGCCCTGGCCAAGGGCGGCTTCGAGCGAGCCCAGGTGCAGAGCCTGGGCGACAACCAGGACCTGTCCATCCGCATGCAACCGAAGGCGGATAAGGCGGCTTTGAAAAATGGCGGCAAGCTGGATGCCGACAAGGTGGCTCACGACGTGATGGCCGCGCTCAAGGCCTCGCGCCCGGACGTGCGTCTGAAGCGTGCGCCCGACTTCGTCGGCCCCCAGGTTGGCAAAGAGCTGAGAACCACCGGTGTTTACGCGGTGATCTTCGTCATCATCGGCATCATGGGCTATCTGTGGATCCGCTTCGAGAAGCGTTTCGCGTACGCTGCGGTGATGACCGAGATCCATGATGCCCTGGTCACCCTGGGCATCATCGCCCTGACCCGTCGCGAGTTCGATCTCACGGTCCTGGCCTCGGTGCTGGCGGTGGTCGGTTACTCGATCAACGACAAGGTGGTGGTGTTCGACCGCGTGCGCGAGCTGTTCCGGCTGGCGCGCAAGGCCGAGCCGGAGGAAATCCTCAACCGCTCGATCAACAACACCTTGTCGCGAAC
>NZ_JAQIBU010000185.1 GCF_027858935.1 Oleiagrimonas sp.
GGGGCGATCCAGAACGTATGTGACATGCGCCTGTCCACTACCCTGGGCAAGGCCCACCTGGACTATCTGATCGCATCGGTCAGCAACGCGTTGCAGGCGGTCGATGTGATGCAGCGACGGGCTGTTGCACCGTGAGCGACGTGTCAGCCGTCGCTGTCCGCCCCTTCGTCCGCGTCTTCTTCAGGCATGCCGCCCTGGATCAGATGCCTGGCAACCACCAGGGGCACGATCACCGCGACGATCAGCACCGGCCAACGCAGTACGCCCAACCAGTGCGAGGTAAGCGCCGCGAACTTGTAGGAAAGCAGGAACAGGGCAGTAGTCCAGATCGAAGCCGCCAGCACCACCGAAATCACGAAACGACGCAGCGGCATCGCGAAGAAGCCGTAGGTCGTATAGGCCGACATGCGCAGTCCCGGCATGAAGCGGACCATGAACACCCCGGCCACCAGACGTTCGTCCAGCCAGACCTTGAGCCTCGAGAATCGGCGTCCACGCGAAAGGCGCTTCGACAGGCGATTTTTTGCGATCAGCCGGCCCATCCAGTACAAGCCGATGTCGCCCAGCACGATGCCCGTATACAGCGAGGGCAATGCAACCCACGCATTGACCACGCCGTCGGCAACCAGCATGCCGGTGACCACCGTGGCAAGGTCTTCATGGATGAACGTGCCGGCGATGATGGCGATCCCGATCAACCAGGGCGCCTCGGCGGCGACCGAACGCAGCCAGGTTTCGAGTGGTGGCAGGGAGATCATGGCCAGGTTGCAGGTGCGGCAAAGCATCTCGTCAAGCACATCGGACCTCATCGCAGAAAGACAGTCGATCCGGTTGCGGCCCGCCGCTTACGCAATGGGGCCACACCGGTTCACCACATCGGAACAGCAGCATGATCAATCAAATCGCCCGGCGCCTCAGGATGGCGACTTCACCACGGACCGTTTCACTGATGGAACGGGCACCTCAATTTATCATCTATGCACTGCATGGGCCGTACTGCCTGTATCTGGCGTTGCGCTATCGCGGCCTGACGCTGCCCACGGTGGCCAACCCGGGACTGGAAGGCAGCGGCCTGACCAACGAATCGAAAACCGAACTGTTTGACCTGATGGGACCGGTCGGGCGTGAGCACCTGGCGCCGTACGTGACGGTCACCGCGGGCCCTGGTGTAATGGACCAGGCCCGACGCGCCATGGCCGAGACGGGGCTTAAGTTTCCCGTGGTGGCCAAGCCGGATATCGGTCGCCGCGGTTTCGGCGTCAAGCTGGTGCGAGATGAGGATGCGCTGGCCCAGCACCTGGGGCGCTTCGGCGCTGGCGTGCGCATGATGATCCAGCGTTACGCGGAAGGCCCCGGAGAGGTCGCGGTGTTCTACCTGCGCATGCCTTCGGAGCCACGCGGTCGCATCCTTGCCTTGACCATCAAGCACTTTCCGGAAGTGACGGGCGACGGTATCGCCACGCTGCGCGAACTGATCCAGCGCGAACCGCGAGCACACGTGTTCGCCAAGATCTATTTCAAGCGCAACCAGCGGCATCTCGAGCGTGTTTTGGCGGCGGGTGAGCGCTTCTGCCTGGTCACGGTTGGAAACCACGTGCGTGGTGCGGCCTTCGAAGATGGATCGCAACACATCACGCCGGCCATGAACGAGATCTTCGACACCATCGTGCGCGAAGTGCCGGGGTTCTATATCGGCCGTTTCGACGTGCGCTACACCACGCTGGATGCACTCAAGCGCGGCGAGGGCTTCACCATCGTCGAATACAACGGCGCCGGCGGCGAACCCACCCACATCTGGGATCCGCGCACCAGCATCGCAAAGACCTACGCCGGCCTGCTCGAGCACTGGAAGTACCTGTACATGGTCGGCGCCGAGAACCGCGCCCACGGCGCCAGGCCGATGCGCCTGCGCATGCTGCTGCGGCGCTTTTTCGACGAGCTCAAGCTTCTGCGGAAATACCCGGACGAAGAGTAGTTGCGTGAACATCCAAGGCAGGCGTCCGCTGCAAACCTGCGCCGCGCCGTTTTCACAGACGCCCAGCACAAGCGGAAACGAGTCCACCTTCGGCGATTGAATGCGGCACGGGGGACACATTCCTTGCCTTTCCCGCCAGACAGAGTGACTGCGTAAACATAAAAAAACCCGGCGCAAGGCCGGGTTTTTTTATCGCTTGGCGAACCGGATCAGAGGATCTGCACCTGATCGGCCTGCAAGCCCTTCTGGCCCTTCTCGACCACGAAAGACACGCGCTGGCCTTCCTGCAGGCTCTTGAAGCCAGAGGACTGGATCGAGCGGAAGTGAACGAACACGTCATCACCGCCGCCTTCGCGACTGATGAAGCCAAAGCCCTTGGCGTCGTTGAACCACTTGACGGTACCGGTTTCGGTCTCGGACATTGTTTTACTCCTTGGAACGGATGGAAGCCGCTTGGCGGCGAAAAGCTGGTTGCAAGGAGGAAAAGGGTTCAACGATGTAGTGCAACTTGGATCTACAGCATCAGGCCACGATTCAGAGTGACCCTTGAAACTCAGCCGCGCAAGATTATGTGCCCAGAGCCCAGAAAGCAAGCAAAAAATGCATTCCGCAAACAGGCTCCGTGCCCAGAACCAGCAAAAAGGGATCGAGATTGCTGCTCACGAACCAGTTTTGCTTGCAACAGGGCCCGTGATTGGAGCCGGCACCAGGCATCCTGCGGTCCGGAAACAAATGGCGGCAGTGCCATTTCCGGGCCCTTCCCGCACAAATTCCTGCTCGAGGTGATTTCAGTCCATGATCGCACCGCAGGAACCCGCACAGGTCCATACTCCGAGCGTACACCGGACCGTACCCTTCATTCGCAGGATCAAGCACATGGACGAATCCGCCTCGCATGCACGCAGCGATTCGGAACTGGCCGCTGCAAACCGTTCGTTCTATGACGTATTGTGGGGCGGCGCCCGATTGATCGAACCCGCACGATTCAATACCTGGCCGCTGGCCTCGCAACTGGCCGCCCACTCGCGCAGGTCGCTGGAAGTGGCGCCGGGCCTGCGTCCTCGCCTGCCTCTGGAAGGCACGCTGTTCCTGGACATCAGCAAGGCGGCCATATCGCGATTTCGATTGCGTGGCGCAACGGCCATGGTGGGGCTGATCAATGCCCTGCCCTTCGCGGACGCCTCATTCGACTTGCTGTGCACATTCGACATTGTCGAACACGTGGACGACGACGAGACCGCACTTGCCGAACTTTCACGTGTCGCCGCGCCTGGCGCGGTGCTGCTGTTGTCGGTGCCGCTGCACGAGGCCGCATGGACCGCGTTCGATGACTTTGTCGGCCACCGACGGCGCTACGAACCGCGCGCCCTCCAGGACAAGCTCCGGCGCCACGGTTTTGTCATCGAGCGCAGCGCCGTGTTCGGCATGCAGCCCAAATCCTCGCGGCTGGTCGACCTGGGCATGTGGTTCCTGACGCATCGCCGCGAACGCGCGATGTGGTGGTACAACCGTGTGTTCATGCCGCTGGGTCTGCGCATGCAGAAAAACCTGGACTGGAAACCCGGACTGACCGACCAACCGGATATCGACACCACCTTGCTGGTCTGCCGCAAACAAGCCTGAACAGCCCGGGTTACGCAATCAGGGCAAGGCAACGCTTGTGCCTGATCGCCGGCACGTTCAACAGTGCGGGTGGAGTGCAGCATCGGTCGGATCCACACCCTTGTTTCCGGATACGCTCAATCGCCGGGCGCGACCTGGCATGCGTGGTGAGCCCGAATCAGGAAATCAAAGTCGGGTCGCCACGATGAGCTGAAAGTTTCCATGGAAACAGGTGCTGCGTTCGCAACGCCAGCCACCCGCCTGCTGCAGCAGCGCGATGGGATCATGGCTGTTCCATAGCGTCAGCCCCAGCGGCTCGAAGACCTTGAAATAGATCCAGCTGAGCGCGCGCAACGGCCATATCTCCGGGCGATGGAATTCGGCAAGGAGCAGCCTGCCGCCCGCGACCAGCACACGACCGGCCTCGTCCAACGCGCGTATTTTCTGCGCGTGCGGCAACTCGTGCAGCAAAAAGAAAACGATATTCACGGCCACGGTGTCGTCGCCCAGATCCATGCAGGTGGCGTCATCCTTCAGGAAACGCACCTTGTGGCCGCAGTCAACCAGCTTGTTTTTGGCATGAGTGAGTTCGTTGGGGATGATGTCTGCGACCAGCACCTCACTCGCGTTGCTGACAAAAGCGGCCTCGACCACGCGCGGAATCATGTCGCCAAATGCGCAAGAAGTAATCAATACCTTGCTGCCATCCAGGTCGGTGCGCACGATTTCTTGGGTGATGCGTGCCACCAGCCGGTGATACTGGAACAACAGGATTGCCGAGATCAGCGGCTGGAAATCGACCAACCGGATCAGCCACATATGGGCATAGATGGGGTACACGTGCGCCGCCTCGTCGGACGAGCTGTGCGACAGGGTTCGCACCAGCAGCGCACCGCGGGTGGCGACGAAGAAAAACAATGCGGTGGCGCCCAACACGGCGGCCAGCACACCGAAGCCATCACCGAGCCATGCAATCACATCGTGTCCTCGAACCGCCGTTGCACGCGAGCCTCCCTGGCTTTACGGAAACGGTGGATTGCAACCAGCATAGGTGAAAACGCAACGCAACGCGCCACGGATCGCGGGCGGCTTGCCGATACCGGCCCCGATCCATGGAAAGCCAGCGGGCACACCCTACACTGGCTCTCGTTCATTCGCTTCAGGGCGAGGTCTCCCCGCTTGCAGCATGCGCGATTCGACCTGGTGGTCTTCGGCGCCACCTGTTTTGTCGACAGGATCGTGTGTCGTGTCCTGTGCGAACAACTCGGCAACACCTCCAGGTCCGCTGCCGCCGCACGCTTGCAAATGCACCTGAATGCATTGCACGGAGAACTGGGGCCTCAGGTGGACCATTGCCCACCCTGGATGCCGATGCGCACGAGGAGACCACCCTGCGCGCACTTTGCTCGCAGACCCGTTTAGTGATCACTACCGTAGGCCCCTATGCGCTTCATGGCGCAGGGTGGATTCAATGAATCGATGCAACACACTGAAGGCTGCAAAGGCAGCGGGAGTGTTGCAGATGCGCAAGCGCATCTATTACACGAAAAGCCAGAAAACGCTGATGTGGGAACGCTGGGAACGCGGCGAATCCGTAGAGCAGATCTCCCAATTGTTCGACCCGAACCATTACGGATATTGGCGTTGTCAGGCACGATCCAGCCACCTCAGCGCCGCCTTTCGTCACGGATTCTCAGCCTGGAAGAACGCGAGGAAATCTCACGAGACATCGCCGCGCGACAGTCGATCCGCTCAGTCCTCGCCTCGGTTGCCAGACAGTTGAACGAGCGAGCCAGGAAGACGTTGGGATATGAGACGCCAGCAGAACGATATCAATAAACTGGTGCGTCGATCAGTTGAATCCAAGATCGAATGACAGTCATGGAGCCGTCTGCACGAAGGCCCCCTGCTGCTGCTGCATGCGACGGGGTTGGGGGGCATGGGTGAGTCCAGGCCCTGGTCAACGGATGCAACGGAAGGGGCCCGAGATGAAAGCACACAGCCCGTATAAAGTGCGCTCCGGACCTCAGGGGTATGATATCGATATGCCGCTCGCCGCAACGGTGATCCGGGCGGTTCGCCTGGAGCCTATCGTGAGCATCCGTCGGGAAAACGCATGATCGAAACCAATCGCGCCCGCACCCGGCTCGAGAAAGCCTACCGGCAGCAGAACTGGCCCATGGTGCGGCACCGCGCGGCCATGCTTTTGCGCGACGACCCGGACAACGCCGAATTGCATTTCATGTGCGGCGTGGCCGACATGCAGACCGGCCAGGTGTCCGGGGCCGTGGAAGCCCTGGTCAAGGCATCGAAGCTAGAACCCGAACGACCTGACTACCTGGCCCATCACGCGCAGGCGCTGGCACGCATGCGCAGGTTGCGCGAGGCCTGCGAGGTCGCCGACCGGGCCATGGGGCTGCCGTTCGAGGATGCGCGCACGGCCGAACAACTTGGCCAGGTATTCCTGCAGGCGCTCGCGCTGGAACGCGCCGCGGACGCGTTCCGACGCGCCGTCACGCTGAAGCCCGGGCAAGCACCCTTGCGCTTCCTGCTCGGCTACACCCTGGCCGCGCTCGGCGATGCGAGGGCCGCGCAACGGCAGCTGGAACAATGCATCGACCTGGAGCCGCGCCACTGGCCGGCACACCTGAGTCTGTCCAAGCTGCAGCAACAGACCCGCGAAACCCAGCACATCGAACGCCTGCGTACACTGCTGTCCAGTCACTCCGGGGACCTCGGCGCGCAGATCTTCCTGAACATGGCGCTGGCCAAGGAACACGAGGACCTGGAGGAGTATTCCGCGGCTTTCGAACATTATTCGCGCGGCAAGGGGGCGGCACGGTCCACGCGCCCGCCCTCGGCCGAACGCGACCAGCGGATGTTCGAGGCGCTGATCCGCGCCTTCCCGACACCACGGCCCAAGCCTGGAGGGCGGGAAACACCTGACGCGCCGATCTTCATCGTCGGCATGCCGCGCACCGGCACCACGCTGCTCAACCGCATGCTGTCCAACCATCCGATGGTAGCCGCGGCGGGCGAGCTGCAGCATTTCCCCACCCTGCTGCAGCAGGCCTCGGGAAGCCCGATCGCGCTGCTTTCGCAGCCGGACATCGCCGCCCATCTGGATGGCATCGACTGGACCCGGCTCGGCAAGGACTACATCGACAGCGCACGCCCGGTGGGGACGACACAGCCACGCTTCACTGACGACATGCCGCACAATTTCCTGTATGCCGGTTTCATCGCCCGCGCGCTGCCCCACGCGCGCATCGTCTGCCTGCGGCGCGATCCGCTGGACACCTGCCTGGGCAATTACCGCCACCTGTTCCAGCTGGAATCGGGGTTTTACGACTACTCGCTGGACCTGCTCGACACCGGTCGCTACTTCATCCAGTTCGACCGCTTGATGTCCCACTGGCGCGAAGTGCTGCCTGGACACATCCTCGAGGTGTCTTACGAGTCGCTGGTGTCGTCACCGGAAACCGTCATGCGCCAGGTACTGCCGTTCTGCGGCCTGCCCTGGGACGACGCATGCCTGCATTCGGAAAGCAACACCTCACCGGTCAATACGCCCAATGCCTGGCAGGTCCGAGCCCCGATCTACACCGCCGCGGTGGGTCGATGGCGTCGTTATGCTCCCCAGCTTCAAGCCCTGCAGCAACTGCTGGCTGACCCCGAACTGCGGCAGGACCTCTCGGCGTAAGAACCAGAACCGGGCTGTAGGCTGCCAGCGACAGCCTGTGCAGACCGAGGAGAAAAGCTGCAGGGAACACCAGGACTCAAGTTCCGGCCCTTCCGATCTCGAACGCAAAACGATCACGGCACGTGGCGATCCGGACTTATCTGATCCAGCCCGCTGGTCCACAATGGGTCGATGTTATCGCCTATCGTTCTTCGCACATCTCATCGCGGCACCTGGACTGTCAAGGCCCTGACCCTCTTTGTCGCACTGCTGCTTGTCCCCATCGCCGGCACGGCCACGCCTTGGCGCCATGCCCATGCAGATCCGAACGTACTTTGGCATTTCGTGCATGACCAGTGCGCACCAAAGGCCAGCCGTGGCGTGTATCCCCCCTTGCCATGCGTCGAGGTCAATCTTCCGCACAACACGCAACAGGGATACGTGGTGTTCAAGGATCGCGCGGGACGCTACCAGTACCTGGTGCTGCCTCTTGCGCACATCACCGGCATCGAAAGCCCCGAACTTGTCGCACCCGATGCACCCGATTATGTAGCCGATGCCTGGACCGCGCGGATGTATGTGGAGGCGGCGCTGCACAAACGGGTACCACGCGACATGCTGGGTCTGGTGGTGAACTCGGCCCGCGGGCGCAGCCAGAACCAACTGCATATTCACATCGACTGCATCGCGCCAGCCGTGCATGCCGAACTGCAGCGCCTGCAACCCGGCATCACGCGACACTGGGCCATGCTGCCCATACATCTTCCCGATTCCATGCATGGTCGTGCGTACATGGCCCGATGGATCGCCGGCGCCACGCTCACGGTCAATCCATTCCGTCTGCTGGCCCATGCGCTTCGTACCGGGGACTCGATGGCCAATCACAGCCTGGTCGTGGTCGGCGCGCGTGATAAGCAGGGTCGCCCCGGGTTCATCCTTCTCAGCACGCGTGCCGATCCCGCAACCGGCAACAACGGCAACAGCGACAATCTGCAGGACACCACCTGCACCCTCGCCTCGCCCCCGTCAAGTACCCAGGGCGTTGCCCGGGCTCAGTGATCGCCCGCAATACCCTCGAGGCGATCCTTCAACGGTGCGGGTCGCGGCAGGTCGTCGGTGGGCCGGTCCAGGTAGAAATACGCCGTGGCGCTCCAGTCATCGCGGCGATAGAAATTGGTCCAGCCGTCCGGAAAATCCTTGTCGGCCAGTTGCGGCGGATGAGCCATGTCGAGCAGGTTATGGATATGCCCGGACACGTCCACGCTGATCGGTTTCAGCGCTGCGCCGGCTGCAGCCACCTTGCGTACCTGATCGCGCGGCCCACCACCGATCTGCTGCACGGTGATGCGGATGTCCTTTTGAAAATGCACCGGGTCCGGGCCGAGATAGCGATAGCAGGCCCAGCGCCTGCGCTTTTTGTCGGAGATGATGCAGCCGCTGTAGCGGTCAATGAACGTGCTCATGCCCCAGGCGGTGCCCAAGTAGTCCTCGAACCCGGTGCCGGCAATGCTGGGATGCGCGCGATCGCCGTCCAGGAAGATCTTCACCTCGCCCTCACCCCACCACAGGTCGCCATAGGCAGGGTCCGCATGTACGCCGAAGTTGGCGCCAATGAACGTGCCGCGTCCGTGCACGCGGGGCAACAGGACGAAATCCTTGCCCAGCGAGGGCGATGCGCGGTGCCACCAGGCATGGAAATAACCCATGTCCGCGGGCGCGTGCTTCCAGCGATCGAAATTGACGTTGTAGTACAGGTGGGTCAGGTCCGTGTCCGAGTCGTTGT
>NZ_JAQIBU010000002.1 GCF_027858935.1 Oleiagrimonas sp.
TCGAACCACCGAAGGCGTAAGCCAGCAGATTTACAGTCTGCCCCCGTTGGCCGCTTGGGTATCCCTCCAGCAAAGACCGGCTATTTTCGCGAGCACCCCCGCATGTGTCAACACTTGCAACATGCTTTTCACAGCATCCCTGCGGCATGCTCGCGTCCGCGCACTCGAACCATCACTGGCTCGGCATGAGCCAGCCGCGTATTCTGGCTGATCGCGTCGACAAAAGCCAACGCCGTGTTGCATGGAGCTCGGCCCTGCATCCCCAACGGGGTCGTTCGTGGTTCCCGCCCGAAGTCATGTTCTGGGCAACGCAGGACGGTAATGCGCAACCGCATCCTCCATTTCCCTGGACAACGCGATCAGCTTGCGCGCGTATTGCTGCAGTTGGCGGTCGTCATCATTCCTGGGCTCCCATACCGGAACCGGGGTCGGCTTGCCGTCCGGATTGTCCAGCGCCACAAACACGATCACACAACTGGTGCACAGCCGATCCTTGCCATGGGTCAGGTCGTGCGCACGCACATCCACTGAGAAATGCATGCTCGAAGTACCGGTATGGATCAACTTGGCGTGCACACTTACCAGATCCCCGATGAGGATCGGTTCGAGAAACTGGATGCCGCCAACGGCTGCCGTGACACAGTACGCACCGCTCCAGCCCACGGCACCGGCATAGCCGGTCTGGTCGATCCATTTCATGACCATGCCGCCATGCACCTTGCCGCCGAAATTGACATCGGTGGGTTCGGCGAGGAAGCGGAAGGTGACTTCGCTTTGCTGTCCGGACATGGCTGCGTCTCTGGAATGAAAGATGAACGGCATTATGCCGGGGTGGTGCCAGCCAACGAAGCGACCTTATCGCTTCACGCGTAGACCGCCAGGTTCGGCACACTTGGTCCATCACCGCCTTCGCCAGCGCCAGATCCGCCTCACTCCAGAACACCACGGCCGCCGCGGCGTCAGTTCACCGGCGCGAAGCAGACGCCGAGCCGGCAATGGATGCTCAGCCTTGCTGGGAGATCACCGCTAGACATTGAAGCGAAAGTGCAGGATATCGCCCTCGTGGACGATGTATTCCTTCCCTTCCAGGCGCAGCCGACCGGCTTCCTTGGCACCGGCTTCGCCGTTGTACTTGATGAAATCATCGTAGCCGACGGTCTCGGACCGAATGAAACCCTTCTCGAAATCCGTGTGGATCACACCGGCGGCCTGCGGCGCTGTGGCGCCCTTCCTGACGGTCCAGGCGCGAACTTCCTTCACCCCAGCGGTAAAATAGGTCTGCAGGCCCAGCAACTTGTAACCGGCCCGGATGACGCGGTCGAGACCGGGCTCATCCAGCCCCAGGTCGGCCAGGAACTCGTCGCGATCCGCGTCTTCAAGCTGCGCCATCTCTTCCTCGATCGCCGCGCAGACCGGCACGACTTCGGCGCCCTCGGCCTCGGCCCGTGCACGCACGGCGTCCAGATGGGGATTGTCCTCGAAACCATCCTCGAGCACGTTGGCGATGTACATCAACGGCTTCAGCGTGAGCAGGAACAGGTCGCGAACCACCTCACGCTCCTCTTCGTCCAGACCGGCGGCACGCGCGGCACTGCCCTGGGCCAGTGCCGCGGCGAGTTTCTGCAAAACCGGAAGCCGCTTCAGGGCGTCCTTGTCATTGGCCTTGGCCGCACGCTCCGCGCGATTCAGCGCGCGCTCGACCGAATCAAGATCGGCCAGCGCCAGTTCGGTATCGATGGTCTCGATATCGGCGATCGGATCGATGCGACCGGATACGTGCACCACATCGTCGTTCTCAAAGCATCGCACCACGTGCGCAATGGCATCGACTTCGCGGATGTGGGCCAGGAACTTGTTGCCCAGCCCCTCGCCCTGCGAAGCACCGGCCACCAGGCCGGCAATGTCGACGAACTCGATCGAGGTCGGCACCACGCGTTCGGGTTTGACGATGTCGGCAAGCTGCTTCAGGCGCAGGTCCGGCACCGGTACCACGCCCACATTCGGGTCGATGGTGCAGAACGGGAAATTGGCCGCAGCAATGCCGGCCTTGGTCAAGGCGTTGAACAGGGTCGACTTGCCGACGTTGGGCAGGCCGACGATGCCGCATTTGATACCCATGGCGTGAAATCCGGAAAGGGGGAATCGGGAATCGGGAACCGATCAGGCACCACTGGTGTCCTGGGAGGCCCCGTTGGTATGCAGGCGTTTCATGGCTTCGCCGTACTTGCCGTTCACCAGCAGGGGAAGCTGGTGACTGGCCCGCGCGATGGCGTCAAGCATGGCCTCTTCGTCGCGAGCAGCGGGACGACCCAGGACCCACGGCGTCACACGATCGCGGTCGCCGGGATGGCCGATACCGATGCGCAGGCGATGGAAGCGGCCATGGCCGAGATGGGCAATGATATCGCGCAGGCCGTTCTGACCACCGTGGCCGCCGTCGGCCTTCAATCGCGCAACGCCAGGCTCCAGGTCCAGGTCATCATGCACCACCAGGCATTCATGCGGCTCGATCTTGTAGTAACGCAGCGCCGAAACCACCGCGATGCCGCTTTTGTTCATGAAGGTGTCGGGCTTGAGCAGCCACACCGGCTGGCCATCGACATCCACCCTGCAGGCATGGCCATGCAGCTTGGCATTGTGGGAAAACGATTCCCCGGCAGCCAGCGCCAGCGCATCGACGAACCAGAACCCGGCATTGTGCCGGGTTCCCAGATACTCGGCGCCGGGATTGCCCAGGCCGATGATCAGGCGTAGACGGGACATGACGACAAGTCGCTTGCACGTGCGCGCCCCCGATCCGGGGCGCGCACGGCAGGCTTACTTGTCTTCGTCCGAGCCGCTGTCATCCGATGCGTCCGCATCGGCGGCCGGCGCGCCTTCCTCGCCTTCGCCCTCGGCATCCTCGCCCTCGGCGGGTGCTTCGATCTCGATCTTCACCGCATGCACGGTGACCACCGGCAAGTCGTGATCCGGACCATGACGCAGCTCGGGAATCTCCACGCCGGCAGGCAGGTTCAGCTCCGACAGATGGATCATGTCACCCTGGTTGATCGTGGACAGGTCGACCTCGATGTACTCCGGCAGATCCTCGGCCATGCAAGCCACGTCGATCTCGGTGATGTTGTGCGAAACCACCACGCCGGAGGTCTTGCCGGCCGGGGAATGCTCCTGACCGACGAAGTGCAGCGGGATCGTGGTGTGCAGCTTCTCTCCGGCGCGGATGCGCTGGAAGTCCATGTGCATCATCTGCATCTTGAACGGATGCTTCTGCCAATCGCGCAGCAGCACCTTGTCGACCTTGCCGCCGACCTTCAGGTCCAGCACGGAGGAGAAGAACCATTCGTGCTTGGAAAGTGCCAGCACCACGCGATGCTCGAGCTGGATGCTCTGCGGCGGCTTCTCGCCACCGTAGATGATCGCCGGAACCATGCCCGCGTGACGCAGGCGGCGGCTCGCACCTTTCCCCTCGTCACTGCGGACTTCGGCGTTCACTTCGTGAATCGTTGCCATGATTGTTGCCTCGGTTGAAAGCCCCGCCTCGCGGCGGGGAGAACGCCCTCCCGCGACCAGGATGGCGATGAAAACAGGGGGCATGCCGCCCGCTATCGGACAGCAAACCCGAAATTATAGAACAAAAACCGGAAAATGTGCCGCAGGTGCCGCGCTCAGTCGACGTACAGTGAGCTGACCGACTCACCAAAAGCCATGCGCCGGATGGTCTCGGCCAATAGCTCGGCCACCGTCAGCTGACGGATCTTCTCGCAGGCGGCGGCCGCCTCCGAGAGCGCCAATGTGTCGGTGACGATCAACCTGTCCAGCTGCGAGCCGTTGATGTTGTCGATGGCCGCACCCGACAGCACCGGATGCACGCAGTAGGCCTCGACCTTGCGCGCGCCCTTGTCCTTCAGCGCGGAAGCAGCGGCGCACAGAGTGCCAGCCGTGTCGACGATGTCATCCACCAGCACGCAGTCCCTGCCCTCGACGTCACCAATGATGTTCATCACCGTGGCCACATTGGCCCTCGGTCGACGCTTGTCGATGATGGCCAGGTCCGCGTCGTCCAGGCGCTTGGCCAGCGCGCGCGCGCGAACCACGCCACCGACATCCGGGCTGACCACGATGATCTCGTTCATGTCGTGCTGGCGCCAGATATCGGCCAGCAGGACCGGCGAAGCGTAGACGTTGTCCACCGGAACGTCGAAGAACCCCTGGATCTGGTCGGCATGCAGGTCCACGGTCAGGACCCTGTCGATGCCCGATGCACCAATCATCTTGGCGGCGAGCTTGGCCGTGATGGGAACGCGCGAGGATCGTGGCCGGCGGTCCTGCCTGGCATAGCCGAAATAGGGCATCACGGCGTTCACGCTTGTGGCCGAGGCGCGCTTGAGGGCATCGGCCAGAACCAGCAACTCCATGAAGTTTTCGGCGGTGGGCGCACCGGTGGGCTGCAGGATGAAGACCTCCTGGCCACGGACGTTTTCCTCGATCTCGACCTGGACCTCGCCGTCGCTGAAACGACCGACCAGCGCCTTGCCCAGTGGAACCTGCAGTCGATGGCCCACATCTTCGGCCAGTTTGCGATGAGCATTGCCGGTAAACAGCATCAAGCGAGCCGTATCCACAGGTCGTTCCCCGTTTTTCAAGATGTGTCGGTGCGCTGCAGGTATCCGCTGATCATCTGCCTGGGCGGATGCATGCAGCACAGGCAAGATTGGAACCTTGCGCGCGCAGATCGGATGGCTGGGGCGGCAGGATTCGAACCTGCGCATGCCGGGATCAAAACCCGGTGCCTTACCGCTTGGCTACGCCCCAACATCTGAACCTTCGACCTTTGCGAGCAACGGGGATGCATCCACCCCGTCCGCCACGAAGGCCTTGAATTGTTTCGGACAACGCGCAGCAATGGCTTCGCCATCCGCGCGCGTGGCCACCTCCAGAAACACGCATGCACCAGTCCCGGTGAGCCGCGCTGGGCCGAACTGCTGCAGCCAGTCCATCGCCGCGGCCACTCGTGCATGGCGCGCCCGCACCAGCGGTGCGAAGACATTATCCTTGACGCCGCCGTCCATGAAGCCTGAAATTGTGGCCGGGGCCGCATGACGTGTCAATTCGGGGGCCTGGAACAAGGCCTGCGTGGACACATGCACACCCGGGTCGACAATCACATAGCTCGCGGGAGGCAGGCACAACGGTTCGAGCCGCTCGCCCACGCCGGTCGCCCATGCGCTGCGCCCATGCACGAACACCGGCACGTCGGCGCCGAGACCAAGACCGATTTCGGCCAGCCGGTCCGGAGCCATGCCCAGTTTCCACAGCCGGTCCAGCGCCACCAGCACGGTGGCGGCGTCGCTGCTTCCACCGCCAAGGCCACCCCCGATCGGGATACGCTTGTCGATGAGGATGTCCACGCCGGGAAGGTTGCCGCCGGCTTCCCGCTGCAGGAGCTGCGCGGCACGCACGGCCAGGTCCTCCTCGGCTGACACACCTTGGGCACCGGCCTCACGCACGATACGCCCGTCCGTGCGCAATCGCAGCCGCACCTGGTCTCCCCAGTCGAGCAGACGAAACACCGTCTGCAACAGATGGTAACCATCCGCACGCCGTCCGGTGATGCGCAGGAACAGGTTGAGCTTGGCCGGTGCCGGCCAGCTGCTCCATTCCTCCGGGCTCATCGCCAGGTCCAGCCCTGGATGGCCACGCGTACGTGGTACGGACCCTTGGAAGCGAAGACCTTCTGCGGCACCTCGGGCTGCATGCCCTGCGACCAACTGCGGTATTCCACCGTCCAGCCGTCCTGCTGCAGAAGCGAAGGCAGATGATCAGGGCCGAACCGCAGCTGTGCGGGACTACCGGGCGCGCGCAGCCCCTTGATCCAGTAGCGCAGCTGCGCAAGCGGGACCTGCCAGCCCAGCGCCCGTGCCAGCAATTGCTGTGCATTGGGTCCGTACAGCGGGCCGCCGTCCAGGCCATCCAGCTCGGCACCGTTCGCCCCGCCGTGGAGATGGAAGCTGCGGCCGGTCAACGGCCCGCGCACCACGAAGTCGTAATCCTCTGCATCCTGCATCCAGGTCAACGTGCCGCTGCCGCCGTGATGACCATCGGAGACGGCCATCCGGGCCTGCACGGTCCAGTGGTTGCGTGGAGATAGCAGCTTTTCGCGAGTCGCCTGGGCCGACAGGGTTGCCGTGCTGCCCTTCATGCGTACCGGCGCGCACGCCGTCAGCGTCAGCAGCACGCTGCACGCGGCCAAAAAACTGTATTTCACGGCTTCAGCATTCCCTTGAGCGACTTCAGGCGCGGGTTGTCCGGATCGAGCTTGAGCGCGACCGCATAGACTCGTCGTGCCTGCGCATGCTTGCCTCGGGCGATAAGGACCCGGACCAGATGGGCACCAACCTCCGGGTCTTTTTGTGCGTTCCAAGAGTTGAGTAGCGCCGCCTCGGCCTTGCCCAGGTGGCCCAGACGGTACTGCAGCCAGCCCCACGAGTCGGTGATGGCGGCATTGTCCGGCAATGCCTTGTGCACGCGCGCCAGCAGACGACGGGCCTCGGGCAGGTCGCGGTTGGCATCGGCCAGCGTATAGCCCAGCGCATTGACAGCATCGAGGTCGTCCGGACGCAGTTTCAGCACATGCCTGAAGTCCGCGATGGCGGCGTCGGTACGTCCGGCCGAGGCATGTGCCATACCGCGGCCGTAGTAGAGATCAGGATTGCTCTTGTCCAGAGCCAATGCTCGTGTGTAGGCCGCGATAGCCTGCCTGTAGCGCTTGTCGCGCATGTAGATTTCGGCATCGACCTGGACAAGCTTGCGCTCGACTTCCTGTTTGCCCTGCATATCCGCGGACAGCTGGGCAATCACGGCATGCGCCTTGTCGGACTTGCCCAGTTGCTGCAATAGAATCGCCCGCTGCACGCCGGCATCGACGCCATGGTCATCATCCGCGGGCACCTTGGCCAGCCATTTCACGGCCTGCACCGGTTGCTTCATGAGTGCGGCCAGCTGGCCCAGGAGATAGTAGCTCTTGCTGCGCACGGATAC
>NZ_JAQIBU010000045.1 GCF_027858935.1 Oleiagrimonas sp.
TGGATCAGGTAGTAGACCAGGTCGAAGACGGCAAAATAGACCAGGAACTGCAGCACGTCATGGCCCTGGAACCACGGCACCAGTTGCTGCAGCGAGAGCAGCGAATCCGGCCCGCTGCCCGATCCTCCGCCCAGCGCCTGTCCGATCCACGATACCGCAGGCTGAAGCATGAGATAGGTGAAGACCGGCAGCACGCCAAGATACTTCAGCAGGGTGTAGAACCGGTCGATGTGCGCGTGGCGACGATCCTTCCAGTGCTCGGCGGGAATCAGTGATTCCAGGGGTCGGAAAATCAGCGCGATCACCACGATCTGGGTGATGCTGATCATCAATGCGGTGGCAATTTCTCGTGGTGAATCGGTCACCCCACGCAGGTGCAATGCATCCAGCATCGGACCGACGCCATGATCAGCCAGTGCAGTTACTGCGTCTTGCCATAGGGCCCATGATGCGGACATGTCGGGAACTTGGATGATGATCTTGTACTAAGAATACGAAGCTAACCTTGGTCCAATCTTTCATCCGGGGTGTCATTTTGCACGTACCCCGATGGCTAAATGCGATCCCGGCCGTCCAGCCAGGGTGGTTCATATCCCCGCACCAGGAGTAAGCAAATGTTCCCTCGTCTCCTTCGCTCGCAGATCATGCTGGGCATCGTGGTTTCCGCTTTCTTTGCCCTTCCGGCATGGGCCGCCATGCACACATCGTCGCTACCGCAGCGCGTGCTGCAGCTGAATGGCAGCGGCAAAATGCTGGATCTGGACGACATGATCTATGCACCCTCGATGCATCGTGTCCTTGTGCCTGCCGCACAGAGCGGCGCGTTGGTACTGATCAATCCGGCGACCCAGCACATGACCCACTGGAACCATGTGGTTCCCGGTGGTTCCGGCGCCGAACGTGATGATGCCGGCACCACCTCGGCCGCCGTGGGTTCGGGATTTGTTTTCGTCAGCGACCACAAGGATCAAGAGCTGGTGGCACTGAACCCACAAACACACCAGCCGGTGGCGCGTGCCAGGCTGGCCTCCGGTCCGGATTACGTGCGCTATGTCGCCACGCTGAAGCAGGTCTGGGTCACCGAGCCGGGTGCCAGCCAGATTGAGCGTTTTCAGGTGCGTGGCGGAGCACATCCGATGCTGAGCCGAGTCGGCGCGGTGGCGGTGAATGGAGGTCCGGAGTCGCTGGTCATCGATGCGCGTCGCGGGATGGCCTACACCAATCAGTGGAAGAGCCATACGCTCGAGATCAGCCTGCACCATCCCGCGCTGAAGGCTTCCTGGGCGAACACCTGCCGGGGCAGCCGCGGCCTGGCCCTGGATGCCGCCGATGGCGTGCTTCTGGTGGGATGCAAGGAGGGCAAGGTGGTCGCACTGGATCCGGCCTCGGACGGCAAGATCCTGGGCCATGCAAAAGTCGGTGCCGGGGTGGATATCATTGCCTGGAACCCGGTATTGAGGCACGTCTACGCGCCCGGCGCCCGTAGCGCCACGCTCAGCGTGCTGACGATGGACCCCAGGGGCCGGCTGAAGCGGGTGGCCACCGCGCCGGCAGCGCCGCACGCCCACTGCGTGACCACTGACGGCAGGCGCCATGTCTATGTCTGCGACCCTGCAGCGGGTGCAGTCATCAGCTACACCGATCACGTGCGGCCCTGATCGCGAAAGGTCCCCGTGTCGGCTCTCCACCGTCACGGGGGCGTCATCCCGTGATCAAGACACTGCAACACGCCATGTCCAGAATGCGTTACAGGCAGACCACGGGCGACGCGCATGCACATCGGCATGGTCTCGGAAACCTATCCACCGGAACCCAACGGCGTGGCCCTGACAGTGCAGGGCCTGGTCGAGGGCCTGCGCGCGCGTGGTCACCGTGTCACCCTGGTGCGACCACGGCAGGCGGCGGATGCTGGAGTCCCGGACGCAGACGGCACCGTGCGCGTGGCCAGCGCCGCGATACCCGGGTATCCGGCGCTTCGTTTCGGCTTGCCGGCAGGGCGCCGCCTGACCCGAGCATGGCGTGAGGACCGTCCGGATGCCCTGTATGTAGCCACTGAGGGACCTCTCGGGAGCAGTGCGCTGCGTTATGCGGCGCGACTCGGTATTCCCGCCACCACCGGGTTTCATACCCGCTTCGATACCTATGCCTCGCATTACGGCCTGGGTTGGTTGACGCCTCTGGTGCGGTCTTATCTGCGGCGTTTCCATCGACGTGCTGTGGCCACGCTGGTGCCTACCGACGCATTGGCACGCGAGTTGCGCGGCCTCGGCGTGGAGCATGCACGAGTGCTGCACCGGGCGGTGGACACGCAATGGTTCCATCCCGGACGACGCGACCAGGCGTTGCGCAGCCAGTGGGGCGCGGCGCCACATGCGCCAGTGATGCTTTACGTGGGGCGGATCGCGGAGGAGAAAAACCTGCCGCTTGCCGTGCGTGCCTTTTATGCCATGCGTAAACGCTGCCCCGAGCTGCGTTACGTGTGGGTTGGCGACGGGCCGGCCCGTCACGCCGTGGAATCTGCGCATCCTGAATTCATTTTCACCGGGATGCTGCATGGCGAGGCGCTCGCTCGCCATTACGCCAGTGCCGACATGTTCGTGTTTCCCAGCCTCAGCGAGACTTTCGGCAATGTGATCCTGGAGGCACTGGCCAGCGGTCTGCCGACGGTGGCCTTCGATTGTGGCGCGGCGCACGAGTGCCTGCGTGACGGATATAACGGGATCGGCGTGGCCCCCGGCGACGAGCGCGGCTTCGTTGCCGCCTGCGTACGTCTCATGCGCGATCCGCACTTTGCGGTCCTGCGTCAAGGCGCGCGGGACAGCGTGGCAAATCTGAATCCCGATGCCGTGGTTGCCGAATTCGAGTCGATCCTGGCCGGCATCGCGACCGGCGCAGTGCCGAGTGCCCCGCGCACGCTTGGATTCAACGGATCTTCCGTCGACAGGGGAGCCCTGCCTTGAATATCACCCTCAAGCATCCTGCAACGCCTTCTGCGACCCTGGACTTCCGGATCTGCCTGCGTGCCAATCGCTGGGGCACCCGACGAGTCATCGGCCGTGGATTCGCCATCATCAGCCGTCTCGGGGATGGCGTGTTCTGGTATCTACTGATGAGCGTGCTGGCAGTGTTTGATGGCGCGCCGGGTCGCAAGGCAGCCTTGCATATGGCGGTCACCGGGTTGCTTGCCTTGCTGCTGTATCGCACCCTGAAGCGCTGGACGCGCCGCCCGCGGCCATTTCGCGCCAGTTCGGACGTGATTGCGCACGTGCCGCCGCTGGACGAATTCAGTTTTCCGTCCGGGCATACCCTGCAGGCAGTGAGCTTCACCGTGGTGGCGCTGGCCTACGTGCCCGTGCTGTTGCCGTTGCTGCTGACGTTCACGGTGCTGGTCGCCCTGTCACGCGTTGTGCTGGGGCTGCATTATCCCAGCGACGTGCTGGCGGCCTGCGTGATCGGCGGCGTGCTCGGCACCCTCTCGCTGTATGCGGCGCAGGGCCTGCAACTGGCGTTCTGAGCATTGCCGGGTGATTTCATCGGTGGGTTGAGGCAAGGACCCGGCCACGGACCATTTGTGCGTCAAGCTCCGCGCGGCAAGCCTCGCAAAGGCGGCAAACAACCCCGGGAAGGCATTCCCGTTGCAGCACAACCGGGCGCGAAGCGACCGTGGTGTCGGCATTCGTCCCGTTCAGCGGTACAGGAAAAGCCAGTGTCCGATCGCCGCGCCCAGACCCAGGTGCACGCCGGCCCAGAACAGCGCTGCAAAAAAATCGGCAATCAGGAACCGCCGTACCGGCAGTCGCGACATGCCGGCCAAAACCGGCATCAGCGCCCGAAGTGGTGGCAGCAAACGACCGATGAAAACCGCGACGTCGCCACG
>NZ_JAQIBU010000135.1 GCF_027858935.1 Oleiagrimonas sp.
GTGTTGACGCCGGGTGATCTGCTGGTTTTCCTGGCCTATCTGCGAGGTATCGCCACGCCCGCCCGCCAGCTTGCGAAGGCCGGCAGGGTGATCAGTCGTGCCGGCGTGGCGTTGGAGCGCATCGGCGAATACCGTTCGGAGGTTCCAAGGGTGGTGGATTCGCCCGCGGCTGTTGCGCCTTCGGTACGTG
This sequence comes from Oleiagrimonas sp., assembly GCF_027858935.1. Classification (GTDB taxonomy): domain Bacteria; phylum Pseudomonadota; class Gammaproteobacteria; order Xanthomonadales; family Rhodanobacteraceae; genus Oleiagrimonas. The sequence continues at coordinate 191 of NZ_JAQIBU010000135.1, forward strand.
CGCGGAGACTCGAGTTCACGGCCGTCGGATTCGGCTATCGCCCCGGCGAAGTCATCCTGCGAGATATCAGCTTCACACTTGAACCAGGCAAGACTGTCGCCTTGGTTGGTCCGACCGGTTCGGGGAAAAGCACCATCGCCAGCCTGATTCCCCGCTTCTACGATCCCACTGAAGGCGCCGTGTTGCTGGATGATCGAAATCTACGCAGCCTGCCTTTGAGCTATTTGCGCCAGCAGGTGGCGGTGGTGCTGCAGGAGCCCGCGCTGTTTCAGGCGTCGATCTGGGAGAACATTGCCTACGGACGGGTCGGTGCGCAGCGCGAAGACGCAGTTCGTGCCGCGCGCGAGGTCGGTGTTGACCAATTAATTGAACAACTACCCAGCGGCTATGACGCGATGGTCAGCGAGCGTGGCCTGAGTCTCTCCGGTGGGCAGCGGCAGTGCATCGCGATAGCGCGGGCGATGTTGTGCGACGCACCGGTGGTGATTCTCGATGAACCCAGCAGCAGCCTCGATGCGCGTACCGAACGCGACCTGATGCTGGCCCTGTCACGCCTCGCCTCGCGCCGCGCCGCGCTCGTGATCGCGCACCGGCTTTCGACGGTGATGAGTGCAGATCTGATCCTGGTTCTCGATCACGGACAGATCGTACAGCGCGGCATGCATGCGGATCTGCTCGCTTCAGGCGGCCTTTACGCGAGCCTGTGGCAGGCCATGCGGGACGAGACCACCTCACCCAAGCTAAGGATTGTCTCTCCATGAGCACCAGTGGAACCACGGTTTTTCGCAAAACGCGAATGTTCGTTTCCACGGGCTTGCTGCTGCTGTCGTCAGCCAGTCCCGGGCTGGCACAGGCCGACCCCTGGATACCGGCCAGGGGACACGGTGTGGTCAATCCGATGCTGCGCTACTTCAGCGCCAACAACGCCTTTTCCGGCACCCAATTCGGAACGGGCACGTCCCCATCGTCGCAGCAACGGGAGACGCAGTTTCGCTTTACCGGCACACAGGGCATCGGCGGCCGATTATCGATCCAGTACGACCTGCGCGGTGGAGCGTTGCAGAAAACGCGCCATCATGCCGGCCAGACCATCACCAGCCGGAGTTCCGGTCTGGAGGATCAGGAAGTCGGGTTGAATTACGGGCTGCGGCAAACGGCATCGTTCGCGGACTCGATCGCACTGAATGTCGTGCTGCCGACGGGGTCGGCCACACGAGTGCCAGCACTCGGGGCGGGCAAGGCGGCCATCGAGCCGGACTACCAGATTGGCATCAACCGGGGCTTGATGTTTGTTACCTTGCTGGCCGGTCCGCGCATCTTCGTGGGTGGCGGTGCCATCCAGCTACGCACCTCGGCAAACCTTGGGTACCGTGTCTCGCCGCGCTTCAGCCTGGGTGGATCTTTGTTCTATGTGCGCACCATTCACCGCCAGCAGGCGATAACCATAAATCCTGGCGAGATCTATAACTTGTTGCGCCTTGGGGTAAGGCTGCAATACCACCCGTCAGGGCATTTTCGGCAGTGGCGTCCGTTCCTCACCTACGAGGACTCTGTCGCGGGCCAGGGTATCCATGCCGGCAAGCGAATTGTACTCGGCGTTTCAGTGCACTACTGAAATATGAACCCGCGGATACCACTGTTGCTGATCCGGCATGGCCATACAGAATGGAGCCGCAGTGGGCGCTATCAGGGGCGCTGCGATCCACCCTTGGTATCGGAGGGCAGGGATCAGGCTCGTCAACTGGGTCAGCGATTGAAAGGCCAGAGCGTGGTGTCGGTGCTTACAAGCCCTCTGCGCCGCGCCAGCGAGACGGCCTCCATCGTCGCCGAATCGCTAGGCCTCGGTGTCCCGCTGGTTGACCCGCGTCTGGCCGAGATGGCGTATGGGCAGTGGGAAGGCATGACCCAGGCCGAAATCCGCCTGCGTTGGCCCGATCAACTGCGGCAGTGGAAGCTCCTTCCAGACTCTGCAGCGCCGCCGGCCGGCGAAACCCTTGTCAAGGTGCGCGAACGTCTGAACGAATTTTTCGCCGATCCGCTGTGGCATCAACCCATTGCTGGTCGCGTATTGATCGTCAGCCATCTCGGTCCGATCCGTGTTGCGCTGCTGCAGGCGGCGCAACAACCGCTGTCCCTGTTCCGGCAAATTCCTGTTCCGACCGCCTCGGTGCATCACCTGATGCTTGGCAGCAGTCGAGGGGGATTCAAACTGTACAAAAAACTCCAGGAGCAAAAACCATGCGCATTGCAATGATTGGTGGTGGCTATGTCGGACTCGTTTCCGGCGCCTGTCTGGCCGATATCGGGCATAGCGTCTGCGTGATCGAGACCGACACGCAGCGCTTCGCTGCACTTTGCGAGGGTCGTATACCGATTTACGAACCCGGCCTGGACGCGATTGTGGCCAGGAATACGCAAGCAGGGCGGTTGCGTTTCAACAACCATCTCGTGACAGAGTTGAACGGTGCCGATGCGGTTTTTCTCGCCGTGGGCACGCCTTCCCGTCGTGGCGACGGACATGCTGATCTCACCTATGTATTCAGCGCGGCCGAGCAGATTGCCGCGGCATTGAAGCAGTCAACCGTGCTGGTCACCAAGTCGACCGTGCCAGTCGGCACCGGACGCAAGCTGGCTGCGCGGATGGCAGAGCTGCGGCCCGACATCCGCATCGACATCGCATCCAACCCGGAGTTTCTCCGGGAAGGCAGTGCAATCGAGGACTTTATGCGACCAGACCGCGTAGTGATAGGTGCGGAAACCCATCATGCACGTGAAGTGCTGCGGAGAATCTACCGACCAATGGCGCTTGACGAAGCGGCGTTGCTGTTCACCGGCATTGAAAGCGCTGAGCTCATCAAATATTCCGCCAATGCGTTCATGGCGATGAAGATCAGCTTCATCAATGAAATTGCCGACCTGTGCGAAAAAGTTAGTGCGAATGTACTCGACGTTGCCCATGGCATGGGCCTGGACCAGCGGATCGGGTCACGATTCCTGACCCCTGGCCCGGGTTATGGCGGTTCGTGTTTCCCCAAGGACACCCAGGCACTGATGCGGATCGCCCAGGAGGCAGGAGCACCACTGCGACTGGTCGAAACGGTCGTCGGCGTGAATGAGGCACGCAAGGCCGGCATGGCGGGAAGGATCATTGCCCGCTGCGGTGGTTCGGTACGCGGCAAGCGAATAGCAGTGCTCGGCCTGACCTTCAAGCCAGGTACCGACGATATGCGCGAGGCGCCTTCGATTGACATCGTACATCGCCTGATCGCTGAGGGCGCGCAGGTGCACGCTTTCGATCCGGTGGGTATGCTGCAAGCGCAGAAATTGCTGCCCGACACCGTGCACTATAGTCGTGATGTTCATGAGGCCGTCGAGGACGCCGACGCCCTGGTGGTTCTCACCGAGTGGGACGCGTTTCGCGCGTTATCTCCGCAATGGCTGCGGCAAACCATGCGGGGAACTGTCGTCGTGGACCTACGCAATATTTTTGATACCCAGGCAATGGCCAAGGTGGGGTTTGCCTATCATTCGATCGGCAGGCCCGCTGGCAAGCCGCGTGCTGCAGATACAACGATCCACACTGGAAACAGGCCGGTTTTCGCCTTTGCGGATGCCTGATGGTCACGGTATTCAGGTGAGATGAGTGGCCGAGGACCAGCCTTGATCACGGCAAAAGCCGCGATCGCTTTGGCAAGACGAATGCGGGCGGCTCTGGCTCACCTCTCGACAAGTCGCGGATACCTCACGCCCGTGCCTAACCGATACACTAGCGGTCGCCATCCGCACTCGACACGAGGCGCACTGGCATGAGGCGCCTGCGTGCAAGGCGCGACTATTAAGGTGTCAGGTATCCAGTCAGGGGAGAGCAAGATGGGCTCCGATGGTTTTAGCCCGATGGTGTCCAATGCCTGGTATCACCCTGGCGGGGCATTTTGCAGGTGAGCACACGCTCAGCCTTGTTGTGGGCATTCTCGTGGATGATCCTCGGATCGATCCTGGTGATGGCTGCATTGTCTTCCTTCGCGTTTCGAAGGGCGATGCAGTCGGAGATTGCCGAGAATCTGCGGTTCAGCGCGAGTGTCGTCAAGGAGCGTGTAGACACCTTCCTGTTTACCCAGGTAGAGGACATGCGTGTCTGGCGCATGCTCCAGGTCATGCAGGACATCCGGGTTGGCGATGTTGACAAGCGCATATCCAACACATTGTCCGCCTTGCGCGCAGGGCAGCAAAACACCTACGAGGCACTGATTTGCACAGACGGAGCCGGGCGGATCATCGCTGCCAGTGACCCAGCCCTTATCGGTACCACGATGCCGCAGATAAGCAACTGGAAGAACCTGTCCGGTACGAAATTGAAAGACGTCTCGATCGCGAGAATGAAACAGGCCGACGGCAGAGTGGTTGTTTTACGGACTGCAATTCCTGATGCGTTTCGGCATGGCGTCATCGGCAATCTGTTTGTTCTTGTGAAGTGGGACGCGATTGAGGATTTGCTTGACAACGCGGTGCGAGGTGGGCCGCGCAGCCTGCTGCTGCTGGGTGCCGATGGCAGGGTGCTTGGCGCATCCAACCCGCTTCGACACCATCTTCTACCCCATCTGCGGCTGCAACAGTGGCCTGTGCCAGCGACTGGAACCACATCGTATATTCACGACGGCAGCGCGATTGGCTACGGCTCGCTGCTGGTAGGTGCTGCCGCTTCAGCCGGGGATGAACAGTTCAATCGTCTGGGTTGGCATATCCTCATGGTCGAGCCGACGAGCGTGGCGTTTCGACCGGTCTGGAATCTGCTCTGGGGAATGTTGTTGTTGCTGTTGTTGACCCTGATGTTGGGTGTCTGGATCGCATCGCGCCTCGCCGGAAAGATCGCCCAGCCGATCGTCAATCTGACTGAATTCACGCGACGCTTTCGACAGGGCAACGAGGCGCTGCCGGAGGTGCCGGCCACAACAATGACCGAGGTGGCGGAGTTATTCGGTGCATATGTAGCGATGATCGAGGCACTCGACCGTTCGCGCGAAAACCTCGTGCGCGCCGGCAAACTTGCGGTGATTGGAGAGATGGCTGCTGTCATGGCGCATGAAATAAGAACGCCCATGAGCATTGTCCGCAGTTCGGCACAATTACTTGAGCGGCAGCCGGCGCATGGGGATGAGGAAAGGGAGCTGATCGGCTTCATCCTCAGTGAAACCGAACGACTGAACAGGCTGGTGACCATGCTGCTCGAGTGCGCGCGGCCCAAACCGCCGGATTTCCGCCCTCACGATTTGCATTCGATCATCGACAGCGTGATCAACCTGATCGCGTCGCGCGCAGAGACGGCAGAGGTGACTGTCGAACGGGATCTGGAAGCCCGGGCGGTGATGTTCAATTGTGATCGTGAACAAATGATGCAGGTGCTGTTGAACCTCGTTCTGAATGCACTGGAGATGGTTCAGCGAGGTGGCAAGATCGCAGTCAGTACCTGGCTCGAGTCCGGCGCGCTGTGGCTGAGCGTGGCCGATGACGGTCCAGGGGTTCCCCTCCCGATTCGCGAGCACATTTTCGACCCCTTTTTCACCCGTCGCCAAGGCGGCATCGGGCTGGGACTGACCGTTGTTCAGCAAATCGTGCACGCACACGGTGGCGAAATTGGAGTTACGGATAGCTCCTGGGGTGGAGCCGCTTTCAATGTCCGCTTTGACACTAATATTGATAGGTGATGTGAGCATGAAACGGATGCTGGTAGTCGACAACGAGGCAAATATGCGCAAAGTCCTCGAATTTGCGCTCACCAGCATGGGTCATGAGGTAGTCCAGGCTGGTGATGGGGTTGAGGCGCTGGCTGCGGTCGAAGCCAGCCACTTCGACCTGGTGTTGACCGACTTGAGAATGCCTGGCAAGAACGGCATCGAACTATTGCGCGATTTACGTGCGCGTGGCGAGGATGTTCCAGTCATTGTGCTGACCGCGTTCGGCACGATCGAAAGTGCGGTGGAAGCGATGAAGCTTGGTGCATCGGACTACATCATCAGGCCCTTCGAGATAGAAACCATCGAACTGGCGGTCACGCGGACACTTGCGGTCAGCATGGTCGAGCGTGAGAACCGCTTTCTGCGTGAAGAGTTATCCAAAGGCTGGGGTGAATTTGTCGGAACCGGCGAGAAGATGCAGGCACTGTACAAGCTGGTGCAGTTGGTGGCCCCGGCGCGCAGCAACGTCTTCATCGTAGGGGCAACTGGTACCGGCAAGGAACTGGTGGCGCGGGCAGTGCACCGTGCGTCCGGGCGCAGCGGTCTGTTTGTACCGATCAACTGCGCCGCGATTCCAGCCGAACTGCTCGAAAGCGAGTTGTTCGGGCACGAGAAGGGCGCCTTCACGGGTGCCTCCCGCGGCCGCGTGGGCAAATGCGAATTGGCCAGTGGCGGCACCATTTTCCTAGACGAAATCACCGAGATGCCGCTCTCACTGCAGTCAAAGCTGCTACGAGTACTGCAGGAGGGCACCATTGAACGGCTTGGCGCGAATGTGACCATGGCGGTTGATCTTCGCATCGTGGCGGCGACCAATGTGGATCCGGGGCAGGCCGTGGAGGCGGGGCACTTGCGACAGGATCTTTTTTTTCGACTCAATGTGGTGCGCATTGACGTGCCGCCTCTGCGTGATCGCCAAGAAGACATCGGGCTGCTGGCCGAGCACTTTCTGACCAAATACGCGGCCGAACTTGGCAAACCCACACCGCACCTGACGCCATCGGCTTTGGAGCGACTCGAAACCTACTCGTGGCCCGGCAACGTGCGTGAACTGGAAAACTTGATGGAACGCGCGGTCGTATTGAGCGAGGAGACGGAGATTTCGCCTGAGCACTTCCCTGCCAGTCTTGATCAGGGGCGTGCTGATTCGGTTGTCGTCGAGTCTATGATGCATGCGGCGCCAGAATCGGGCATGGCCGAAGCCATTTCGCTGAAAACACAGATGGAAGCGTTGGAAAAGGCTCTTATCAGGAGCGCGCTGGTGCGCAATGAAAACAACAAGGCTGCCGCGGCGCGCGCATTGGAGATCAGCGAACGACAACTTTGGTACAAGATAAAGCAGTACGAATTGTGATGTGACCAGGAACCAGACAGGGTTGAGGGCAACGACCCAGCGAAAACCGTGTCCTTTTACGTGTGACGCAAACCATGCAGGGGGGCGCGACACGCCGGGCTGGGCTGCATGCCGATGGTCTGAGTTCAGACACGGATCCGGATTGGCCGAGACCTGGCGTGTGGAGCCTGTTCAGCTTGATGCAGTCGCTGTACTGCTTCGTTGTTCTTTGAACCAGGGCGCCGATTGGCGCGGATGAATTTTTTGCAGGATTTCCTTGGCCTTGGTCGTCCAGTCCAAGGGCTTCGGATGGTTGTTGTGCAAGGCGATGTATTCCTCGATGGCTGCGATCAATGAGATCCAGGGGTCTACCTGATACCTGGACAGCGCCACTGCGCTTCGGCATTGCGCGATCAGATGGCTATCATGTGCAGTTCGTATGTCGCGCAAACATCTCGCTCCCGCCATGTCTCCGGAACACGCCACGTTGCGCGATGCGCTGGCGCATGTGTGCACGCGTGATTTTGGCCGCCTGCTGGGGCGCTGGCTGCGACTGAAACGCGAGCGCACGTCCGATGCAAAGAAGTTGGCGGCGCTGGGGCGTGACATCGAGGCCTCGGTGGCGCGGCTGCGTACAGCCGATCAGGCCGGCCGCGCCGCGCCCGGCGGCCAGGCACAGCTTGGGCAGCTGCGTGGTCTTGCCCGAGCCGGTCTCGCCGGCGATGACGACCACCTGGTGATCGCGGATCAGCTTGACGATATCGTCGCCGCGCGCGGCAATCGGAAGCGTTTCGTCCAGCGCGATGGCCGGCCGCAGGGCCGCGCGTGCTTCCCGACGCGCCACCGAGG
>NZ_JAQIBU010000249.1 GCF_027858935.1 Oleiagrimonas sp.
GTGTTGAAGCGCGTGCCGATCTCGCACTGGCCGGCATTGGCCACTTCGTGGTGATGCACCTCCACCACCTGGCCGAGCTGCTCGAGCACCTTGCACATGTCCGCGCGCAGGTCGGCCAGCGAATCGACCGGGCTGACCGGAAAATAACCCCCCTTCACCCCCGGGCGGTGTCCGGCATTGCCTTCCTCGTACTTGTAGCGCGAACTCCAGTGCGCTTCCTGCGACTCGATCTCGTAGAACACCCGGCCCATGTCGTTCTGCCAGCGCACCGAATCGAATACGAAGAACTCCGGCTCGGGACCAAAATAGGCTGCGTCGGCAATCCCGGTCGACTTCAGATACGCCTCGCCGCGGCGCGCGATGGAACGTGGATCGCGTCCGTAGGCCTGCATCGTCGACGGTTCAAGCACATCGCAAGTCAGGTTCAGCTGCGGATGGGCGCTGAATGGATCCACCAACGCAGTGTCCGGATCCGGCATCAGGATCATGTCCGACTCGTTGATGCCCTTCCAGCCGGAAATCGAAGAACCATCGAACATCTTGCCGTCTTCGAAAGTCGATTCGTCGATGCTGTGTGCGGGAAACGTCAGATGGTGCTGTTTGCCGAGCATGTCCGCGAAGCGGAAATCGACAAACTCGATGCTCTCGTCCTTGATTTGTTTTAAAACGGCAGCTGGGGAAGTGGACATGTCAAACCTCTCGAGAAAGATGGGCTCAGGGTAGCAATCATTGTGCCAGAGGAATAAACCTTGCAACCAAGCCGTTAGCGACGGGGATGCAGCCCTCGCGATTCACCCGAATGGTGCATTTGGGCCGGACGATGCACTCGGCTGGTGCGCATGAACCGCCCGGTCCGTCTCCGAACCGGGCGATTCGGCTCATGGATATGAATGTCTTGCTGCGGCGGCGATCGCCGCCGCAGCCCAACAACGTATCAGCTTTCGTACGCGGTTTCGCCATGCGTCGTGGTATCCAGCCCTTCGCGCTCCTCGTCCTCTTCCACACGCAGACCCAGAATGGCCTTCACAACCATGTAGGAACCAAGGGCAACCAGGCCACTCCATACAAGGGTCACGACCACACCCAAAGCCTGGATGCCCAGTTGGTGACTGATCGAGAAATCGGCTGCACCGGTTCCTCCCAATGCGGGCGCGGTGAACACACCGGTCAGCAAGGCGCCGACGATACCGCCGATGCCGTGCACCCCGAACACGTCCAGCGCATCGTCGGCACGCAGCAATTTCTTCATGCCGGTCACGCCCCACACGCAAGCCAGGCTGGCGGCGGCTCCAATCAGGATCGAGCCCATCGGACCGACGGTACCGCAGGCCGGCGTGATCGCCACCAGTCCCGCGACCGCGCCCGAAGCGCCGCCAAGCATGGAAGGCTTGCCCTTGATCAGTCGCTCGATCGCCAGCCAGGCCAACACGGCAGCCGCCGTGGCCACGAGGGTGTTGATGAAGGCCAGCGCCGCACCACCATTGGCCTCGAGGTTGGAGCCCGCGTTGAATCCGAACCAGCCCACCCACAACAAGGATGCGCCGACCATGGTCAGGGTCAGATTGTGCGGACGCATCGACTCACGTCCGATGCCGATCCTGGGCCCCAGCAGATAAGCGCCCACCAGGCCGGCAATACCGGCGTTGATGTGCACCACCGTGCCACCGGCGAAGTCGAGTACACCACGCGTCAGCATGAATCCGCCCGGCCCCCAGACCATGTGCGCGATCGGTATGTAGGCAAAAGTGAACCACAGCGCCGAGAACAGCAGCACGGCGCTGAACTTCATGCGCTCGGCGAACGCGCCGACGATCAGCGTGCCGGTAATACCCGCAAACGTCGCCTGGAACACGATGAACACGTATTCGGGCAGCTTGACCCCGGCCGTGAATGTATCGACCAGCGATGACGGCGTCACGCCGCGCAAAAACAGTTTGTCGGCGTTGCCGATAAAGGCATTGCCGGGATCGAAGGTGAACGTGTAACCGTAGAGCATCCACAGCACCACGATCAGTGAGAACACCGTCAGCACCTGCATCAGCACGGACAACACGTTCTTGGCACGCACCAAGCCACCATAAAACAGGGCCAGGCCCGGTACCGTCATCATCAGCACCAGCAGGGTGGAGGTCAGCATCCAGGCCACATCGCCCTTGTCCACGACCGGTGCCGCGACAGTCTGGGCGTGGAGTACGGGTGCGAACAGCACGAATGCGAAGACCGGCAGCAGCAGGTACAGTCCGCGCGCAAGGAGGGGGGGGGAAGCTCGGTTCATGGCAAACCTCTTCGGAGTCATGCGTGAAAACGTGGGTGGAGTCGAATCGCGCTCACAAAGCATCGGCGCCGACCTCGGAGGTGCGGATGCGGATGACCTGCTCGACCTCGGTGACGAAAATCTTGCCGTCGCCTACGCCACCGGTCCGGGCCGCGCCCTTGATCGCCTCCAACGCGGATTCCAGCAGCTCGGCACTGACCACCGCCTCGACCTTGATCTTGGGCAGGAAATCGACGACGTATTCGGCGCCGCGATAGAGCTCGGTGTGCCCTTTCTGGCGTCCGAAACCACGCACTTCGGTCACGGTCATGCCCGATACGCCGGCCTGCGAGAGTGCCTCGCGAACCTCGTCGAGCTTGTACGGACGGATGATGCTTGTAATCAACTTCATGGCAATCCCCTAGGCATGGGTGGATGACGGCCCCGCGTGCTCAGAAGCTCTTGCTGAGCGAAAGCACGGCAGTGGCACGCCCCAGGTAGTGGTTGTAGGCGTTGGTATAGACGCCGCGGTCGGCGTTGGTGTCGTAATACCCCAGCCCTACTGCGTATCCGTGGGCAAAACTGCGCGACACGCCGATGTTCCAGTCGGTGTAGTCGCCTTTCGTCACGTGCTGGATGGTCTGGTGCCCTACATGCGCCGAGATCGACCATGCATCGCCCAGGTCATGACCCCAGGACAAGTCCCAGTAGGCGCTGTTCTTGCTATTGGCGAACCCGAACAGGTTGGTAAAGGCGTGTGAATACTTCAGCTTGAATCCGGCATAGCCGACACCGACATACCCTTCGGTGGTGTCCGCACTGGTGAATCCGGCGGGATAGGTCCCCGGATACACATAGGTATAGATCCCGACGTCCAGGCTGACACCGCTGGCGAAACTCTTGCGCCAGCCCGCATAACCATCCACTTCCAGGCTGCTCGAGATCGGTGCTGCGGTGCTGGACCCATCGGACAGCCAGCTGATATTGCTGCCCCATGCCCCGATATATAATCCCTGCTTGCCGTCGATCTCGATCCCGGACTGCAACGCTGGCTGGCGGTCGGTTTGCGACAAGCCTCGAAACAGGTAGTCCGTGACGACACCCGCATTACCCGATACATCGAAGGCCTGATCATCGGCCCGTACCGGCATCACTGCACAGGCGACCAGGATGGCCACCCCACAACACGCTGACCCCAGACATCGTTGAAGTTTGTTCATGTCGGCACTCTCCGGCTGTTCGATGGCAGCCCCCACCACGCACGTGCAACTTGACCGTGCTGGGGTACTGTGATCATTGCTTAGCAGGAGACGTGCCAACTAAAATAAAATAGTTATATCAATGACTTGAACATTCAAACTGCAGCCATACCCTTGCATAGCACCATCATGGCGCAGCCTGCAAACGTTGTTTGCACCATTCGTGCGCAAGTACTGATGGCGTCGGCGATGATTCGTCCCGCAATGCGCGGCAGGTATGCTCGGGTTGCGCCAAAGCGCCCGGACTGGCATACAACATGCGGCTTAAAAACCGCCCCCTCCCACTTCAACACGGCCCTTCCATGAACGACATGTTTCACGTCATCCTCCTCGGCATCATCGAAGGCATCACCGAATTCCTTCCGGTGTCCTCGACCGGCCACCTGCTGATTGCCGAGCGCTGGCTGGGCGCCCGCTCGGACCTTTTCAACGTCGGCATCCAGGCAGGCGCGATCCTGGCCGTGACCCTGATCTACTGGAGACGTATCTGGGAGTTGCTGACGAAATGGCGAGACCCGGAGAACCTCGACTACCTGATGAAGCTGATCATCGCCTTCATGATCACCGCAGTTATCGGACTGGTGGCCGTGGAAAGGGGCTTCCAGCTGCCCAAGACCATCACCCCGATTGCCTGGGCGCTGATTATCGGGGGGTTCTGGATGCTGGCCGCCGAACAGTTCGCGGCGCATCGTCCGAAACAGAGCCGCATCACCTGGACGGTGGCGATCCTGGTCGGCCTGGCGCAGATGGTGGCGGGCATCTTTCCCGGCACCTCACGTTCGGCGGCAACCATTTTCGCAGCCCTGCTGTTCGGCACACATGACCGCGAGGCAGCCACCGAGTTCGCCTTTCTGGTCGGGATCCCGACCATGTATGCGGCCACTGGATACGAACTGTTCAAGACGCTGCATGGCCCACGCGAAGTGCATGTCCAATGGGGCGATCTGGTGGTCGGTTTCGTAATCTCGGCCGTGGTCGCTTTCATTGCCGTGAAGTGGTTGCTGGGATACATTCGCAGCCACCGCTTCACCCCGTTCGCGATCTACCGCATCGCGCTGGGCATCGCGCTGCTGGTGTTCCTGCCCGGCGGCGCCTGAAAACCGGCACGCTCAGCGCCCGATCAGGTGGGCGA
>NZ_JAQIBU010000307.1 GCF_027858935.1 Oleiagrimonas sp.
TGCCGATGCTGATCGCGGTGTACCGCAAGTCCGGCGCGCTGGGCATGCTGCTGGCCGAACTGGGTATCCGTGAGCGCTTCGCCGGACAGTACACCTATGCCATTCGCAACGTGCTGGCCCGGGTGATCCCGTTGCTGACCCTGGTCGGGCTGGCCGTACTTGTGGCCGCGCTGGGCGCCACCATCCTGCCGCCGCGCGGCATTGCGGCAACCTTGATCGTGGCAGGGGCGTTGGTGGCGCTGATTCTATGGCGAGGGCTGGTTCAGGTTCACGCTCGCCTGCAAGCGGCGCTGAAACAGACCCTGGAGCCAGGACACAATTCGATTTATCCAGCAAAAAAGCCCAAAAAACAAGGTTCTGAGGACATTACGTGATGTTTGTTCAAGCAAAGCATCCCGCAAATGCACCAGGCATTTCCCCTGCGCCGGGTGTTTGAACCTTTGCAGGCTATTCGGGTCCATATCCAAACGCCGTTGCCAAGCTGGCTGCCGGACCGGCACAATGCCTGACCTGCCCGCGTCGGGTCAGGAAGATTCCGATGGCGTTGGCACACATACAAACGAGGGAGTATCGAATGAAGCACTTTTCGCGTATCGCAATAATGGCCTTGGCCATTGCTGCGTTCGGCACGTCCACCGCCACGTTCGCCCAGGCTGGCAAGTCCAAGAAGCCGGTCCCGGTCGACAAGAACAAGGCCAGTTATGTGGTGGGTTGGGACATGGCCAGCCAGTTGCCGCCGATCGTGCGTGATGAAATCAACCCTGAGATCGTCGCCCAGGCGATGCGGGATGCCCTTTCCGGCAAGAAGCCCAAGTACGACAAGGCGGAATCGAAGAAGATCCGCGAGGCCTTCGTGTCGCAGTTGCGTGCCAAGGCCAAGGTCCAATACGAGAAGCTTGCTGCCGAGAACAAGTCCAAGGGCGCAGCGTTTCTCGCCGCGAACAAGAAAAAGCCGGGCGTCAAGACCACGTCTTCGGGCCTGCAGTACAAGGTCCTCAAACAGGGCACCGGTGCACATCCGGGTCCCAATGACACGGTCAAGATCGATTACGTCGGTACCTTCATCAACGGCAAGAAATTTGATGCTTCGGCCGACCACAAGGGTGGTGGCCCGGCTTCGATTCCGGTTGCCAACGTGATTCCCGGTTTCCGAGAAGGGCTGGAATTGATGCAGGTCGGTGGCCACTACAAGCTGTATATTCCTTCCGACCTGGCCTACGGCGAGCAGCCGCAGAATCCGTTCCCGCCGAACGCCACGCTGATCTTCGACGTGAAGCTGGACAAGACCACGCCGCCGGCCCCGAACAGCGGCGACAGCAGTGACAACAGCAGTGACGGCAGCGGTAACTGATCGCTGGCCGGCTGCATGTATGACCTGCGGGGTGCGGAGCGATCCGCACCCCGTTTCATTTTGGATGCCGCGAAGGGCCTGCGTGTGACGCTGAACTGGTCGTCGACGCACCCGCTGCCTACAATGTGCGATCTGTCGCATGCGTCGGGAATGACATCATCATGAATGTAACGATCTTTGGCACGGGCTATGTGGGACTGGTCACAGGGACCTGCCTTGCCGAAATGGGCAACCATGTAACCTGCGTGGACGTGGACGCGGACAAGGTGGCAGGCCTGCAGCGCGGTGAAATTCCGATTTTCGAGCCCGGCCTCGAGCCGATGGTCAAGCGCAACCAGGACAGTGGCCGCCTGACGTTCACCACGGATGCCGCCCCGGCCATTGCCCATGGGGAGATCATCTACATTGCGGTCGGCACCCCGCCCGATGAGGACGGCAGCGCGGATCTGCGTTACGTATTGGCCGTGGCCCGAACCATCGGCGAGCATCTGTCCCAGTACGCGGTGGTGGTGAACAAGTCCACGGTTCCTGTAGGCACGGCGGATCTGGTCCGCACGACCCTGATCGAGGCGCTTGACGCACGCGGCAAGAAAGTTGATTTCGACGTGGTCTCCAATCCGGAGTTCCTGAAGGAAGGTGATGCGGTCAACGATTGCATGCGTCCTGACCGCGTCGTGATTGGCAGCTCCAGTGAGCGGGCCATCGGCTTGTTGCGCAAGCTGTACGCACCGTTCAACCGCAATCACGAGCGCATGGTGGTGATGGACATACGCTCGGCCGAGCTGACCAAATACGCGGCCAATGCCATGCTGGCGACCAAGATCAGCTTCATGAACGAGATCGCCAACATCGCCGAACGCGTGGGTGCGGATGTGGAGCAGGTGCGCCTGGGCATTGGTTCGGACCCGCGCATCGGATTCCATTTCATCTATCCGGGCGCCGGTTACGGTGGCTCATGCTTCCCGAAGGATGTGCAGGCACTGGAGCGCACGGCGCGCATGCATGACTACTCGGCCACGCTGCTGGAGGCGGTCGAAGCGGTCAACGCCAGGCAAAAGCACAAGTTGTTCGAACTGCTTGATCGGCATTTCGAGGGTCGTCTGGAAGGGCGCACGATCGCGCTCTGGGGGTTGGCATTCAAGCCCAACACCGACGACATGCGCGAGGCGCCCAGTCGTTACCTGATGGAGGCCTTGTGGGCCCGGGGTGCACGGGTGCGCGCCTTTGATCCCGAGGCGAGTGGCGAGACCCGCCGTATCTTCGGCGAGCGTGATGACCTGGTGCTGTGTGAGGGGCCGCGCGAGGCACTTGAAGGTGCCGATGCCCTTGCCGTGGTTACCGAGTGGAAGGCTTTCCGCAGCCCGGATTTCGCACACCTGGCGGCCACGCTGCGCGAGCGCGTGCTTTTCGATGGTCGTAACCTCTACGACCCCGCGCAGGTCGAGGCGGCGGGCCTGGCCTACTACGGCATCGGCCGTGGTCGTTCCGTGCATGTGTCTCCGATGCAGTGAGTACCAGGACCATGGCTACGGACAATCACCAGTTGCATGACCTGCAAATGCGCCTGACCTTCATCGACGAAGCGGTGGGTGCGCTTTCGGATGCCGATGCGGGCATCAGCAAGCGCCTGCTCGCCATCGAACAGTCGCTGCGGGAAATCCGCAACGAGCTGGTTTCCCTGCGCGATGCGACGGGTCACGATCCGCACAGCGAGCCGCCTCCGCCCCATTATTGAACGACCCGCGTCCAGAGCTCCTGTGAAGCGGGTGCCGAGGCGTGCAAGGATTTTCTCCCATGGCCGATTCCCTGCGTGACCAACTGCTCAAGGCAGGCCTGGTCAGCACCAGCAAGAAAACCACCAAGAACCGTCCGGATCGCCGGGAGGGCCCCGACCAGCCGCGTCGACGCGGCGGCAAGGGCAGGGCAACACAAACCCCTGCGCGAACGGATGAGGAACTCGATCTCGCCCGGGCCTATGCGCTGCGCGCCAAGTCCGAGGCCGCCGAACGTCGTCGCGAGAAGGCCGAGGCCGAGCGTCAGGCCAGGCTGCGCCGGGAGCGCAAGCAGGAGCTG
>NZ_JAQIBU010000022.1 GCF_027858935.1 Oleiagrimonas sp.
CGCATCATCACCAGCAGTTCGTAGGCGGAAGCCATGTGGCAGAGCACGGATGCATCGTCTCCATGAGCCACGCGCCAGTCGCCCGTGATCGCAAGGTCCCGCAGTTGCGACTGGAACCATGTTTCTCGCTTGCGGGCCCGCTCGTACAGTTGCTTGACGGCGTCCATTTGCATGGGCACTGCCTCGGGAACGGTGAATGCCGCAGGCGGCAACGGCACCACTTGCACACCGTCCAGACAGGCACCCAATCGTGCTGCAGCCGACAGGGCCACACGAAGCGCCGGTGCGGTGCTGTCACCGTGGCCGATCCTGACCAGCATTTGCATGTTCGACATGACATGGACTCCGCGCAGGGTCGTGCTGCGACTGTAGCCTCATCGGCTTGGCTTTTCCAAAACCAGGGGCGTATCCGGTAAACCGGTCAGGTTGCCGTGGGTTCATCTTGGGGTGCCAGAATCAAGTTCCTGCTCACACTTACTAGGAGAACCCTTGCCATGCGTACCTGGATGATTCCCGCGCTGCTGGTTGCGGCGCTTACCCTGGCTGCCCCGGCCTCTGCCCGTGACGGCGATCTTTCATGCAAGCTGCATTACAACCTCAGTGGCTGGTCGATCTTCTACAAGACGGCCAAGGGCTCAGGACGCGTCACCTGCAGCAATGGCCAGACCATGACGGTACATATCCGTGTCAAGGGTGGTGGCCTGACGGTCGGCAAGACCGAGGTCAAGGACGGCATTGGCAAGTTCACAGGCGTACATGCGATTAGCGACGTGCTGGGGCACTATGCTGAGGCGGGTGCGCATGCCGGCGCCGACAAGAGCGCATCCTCGGGTGTGATGACCAAGGGTGACGTCTCGCTGGCGCTGGCCGGCAAGGGTCGCGGCTGGAACCTTGGAGTGGACGCAGGCGCTTTCATCATCGAACGCTGAATTGCGGTATGCCTGAAGTGGCGCATTTCGTGAATCCATGCTCGAAACGACCCGTACCCTCGGCTCGGGTTGCCACGAATCATGGATTCCCGCGTCGCGGCCACCCAGGAGAGACCTGATGTCACGGACTGCATCTGCCTCCATCGTCCACCAATACAGCCTCGGTGATGAGATCGCCAGCAGCATCACGCATGGCATCGGGGCCCTGCTCAGCATCATCGGACTGGTGGTGCTGGTGGCTTTCGCGGCCACTTATGGCCAAGCGCGCGCCATCGCCTCGTGCGCCGTGTTCGGCAGCACGCTGGTGCTGCTGTACACCGCTTCGACGGTGTACCACACCACTTCAAGTGTCCAGTATCCATCGCCGTCACCGCGCATCGAGCCTTGGCTCAGGCGCCTGGACCACATCGCGATCTATTTCCTGATTGCCGGCACCTACACGCCATTCACCCTGATTGCGCTTTCCGGCGCATGGGGCTGGAGTCTGTTCGGTCTGGTCTGGACACTGGCCTTCATCGGCAGTGCGATGGAACTGGGTTTTCTGCACGAGGCGCGCTTGCTGGCGTCCTTGCTGTACATCGCGATGGGTTGGGTCGGGCTGATCGCGATCGGGCCGCTGGTCAAGCATGTGCCCATCGGTGGACTGGTGCTGCTGTTCTCGGGCGGGCTGGCCTACACGCTTGGCGTTCCGTTCTATCTCAGCCGGCGCATTCCCTACAGTCACACCATCTGGCACCTGTTCGTGATGGCAGGCAGTGTGCTGCACTATCTGGCCGTGCTGCTGTACGTATTGCCGAATGTGCCGCACGCCTGACCTGATGTGCTTGGTGGTGGGTCAAAAGAGCATCTTCAGGGCGAACATTCCGAGCATCGCGAACGACACCACCAGCTTGACCAAAGTCCCCAGCAGCAAGCCGACCCAGGTGCCCATGCCGACGTGAGTGGAGCGCAGCACGCTGCTTCCGGACAGTAGTTCACCGGCCAGTGCGCCGATGAAGGGGCCGAGGATCAACCCGGGTATGCCCAGGAACAGGCCGACTACGGTGCCGATCGCCGAGCCCCAAAGCGCTGCCGGCGTGGCCCCCACGCGTCGGGCGCCGAACACCCCAGCAAGCAGATCCATCAGCATGCCGAATGCACCCAGCAGCGCGATCCCGATCAGCCACCAGACGCCGATGTGCGCGTAGCCGTCGGTGCCAGCGGCCAGCCAGATGCCGGCATACAGGATCGGGATGCCGGGGAGCGCGGGCAGGATGGCGCCGGCCAGTCCGGCCAGCATCAGGAGTGCGGCGAGTCCGTAAAGGACAATGTCGAGAGCGTGCATGGCCTGCCTCATGCCTCGTGCGGAAGGGGCGCCCAAGTGGGCGGAGCGCGTGGTTATTTGCCCACGAATGCGCGTTCGATCACGTAGTCGCCCGGTTCCCGGGTGCGCGGCGCGATGGCGAAGCCGCGTCCGTCGAGCAATGCACAGGTATCTTCGAGCATGGCCGGGCTTCCGCAGATCATCACACGGTCCTCGGCCGGATCCAGGGGCGGCAGGCCGGTGATGGCGGCCAGGGTGTCGTTGGCGATGGCGTCGGTGATACGCCCCCGGTGAATGAAAGGCTCGCGCGTGACGGTGGGGTAGTAGATCAGCTTCTCGCGCACCATGTCGCCCAGATATTCATGCCGTGGCAGGCGCTCGCGCAGTTCCTCGGCGTAGGCCAGGTCTTGCGCATGGCGTACTCCATGACAAAGTACGATTTTGTCGAAACGCTCATAGGTTTCCGGGTCACGCACGATGCTCAGGAACGGGGCCAGCCCCGTGCCGGTGGCCAGCAGGTACAGGCGCTTGCCTGGATGGAGGTCATCCAGCACCAGGGTGCCGGTGGGCTTGCGGCTTACGATCAGCTCGTCGCCGGGTGCCAGATGTTGCAGGCGCGAGGTCAGTGGCCCGCCCGGGACCTTGATCGAGAAGAACTCCAGGTGTTCCTCGTAGTGCGCACTGGCGATGGAGTAGGCACGCAACAACGGCCGTTCGTCGACCTTCAGTCCGATCATCACGAACTGTCCGCTATGGAAGCGGAATCCGGGATCGCGTGTGGTCCGGAAGCTGAAAAGCCCCTCATTCCAGTGGTGCACGTCAAGCACGCGCTCGGTCGCCAGAGCCACCATGGGTCGAAATCCACCTCGGTTGAAAAAGTATTGCGCAACGCAGCCCGGAGCACGCTCCGGTACCATGTACGGCGATTCACGCATGGATGTACCGGCAACGCATGTCTGCCATACGACGACCGCATGCCCCGCCTTCCGCGGGCCGCACGAAAGCACCGACCGTTCCGGTCGCGCGCCGTGATGGGCCCTGGGTATTGAGCGTGGCGCCGATGATGGACTGGACCGACCGTCATTGCCGGTTCTTCCATCGGCTGCTTTCGCCGCATGCGCGATTGTATACCGAGATGGTCACGGCTGCCGCGCTGGTGCACGGCGACCGCCTGCATCTGCTCGAGCACAACCAGCAGGAGCATCCGGTTGCGCTGCAGCTGGGCGGCAGCGTCCCGGCCGATCTGGCGCAGGCTGCACGCTATGGTGCCGAGGCCGGCTACGACGAGATCAACCTCAACGTGGGCTGCCCGTCCGACCGCGTGCAGTCGGGCCGCTTTGGCGCTTGCCTGATGCTCGAGCCGGCACTGGTGGCCGATTGCGTGCGGTCCATGCGCGAAGCCGTCGCGCTTCCGGTGACGGTGAAATGCCGTATTGGCGTGGACGACCAGGACAGCGAGGCCGGGCTGCATGAGTTTACCCAACGGATGCTGGACGCCGGTGTCCAGGTGCTGGTGGTGCATGCCCGCAAGGCCTGGCTCAATGGGTTGAGCCCGAAGGAAAACCGCGAGGTGCCGCCGCTCGACTACGATCGGGTGTACCGTCTCAAGCAGGCGTTTCCGGAGCTTTCGGTGATCATCAATGGTGGCATCTCGAGCGTTGACGCGGTGCTTGCTCACCTGCAGCACGTCGATGGTGTGATGCTGGGCCGGTCGGTTTACCAGCATCCATGGATCCTGGCCGAGCTCGAACAATGCCTTTGGGGCAGCAGCGTGCCTTCACGGATCGAGGTATTGCGACAGATGCGCCCCTATATCGAGGCCGAGCTGGCCCGCGGTGGCAAGCTCAAGCATGTGGTCCGGCATGTGCTTGGCCTGTTCCACGGTCAGCCGGGCGCGCGCAGTTTCCGGCGTGTCCTCAGTGAAGGATCGCATCTGGAAGACGCCGGATGGGCGCTGGTCGATCAGGCCATCGCGGCCTTGGGTCCCGCTACCCGGGAGGCAGCATCAACCCCGGTTCAGCACGAATTCAAAGCCGTGCTTCATCATGGGGGATGACATTCTGGCATCCTCAGTACGGGTGGGAAGAGTAAACGTGATGAAAATCGGTCCCCACATTCTGGCGCTATCCCTGATCGGCGCGTTCCTTGGTGCGCCAGCCGTGGCCCAGGTCGCGCCTGGGGATTCACTGATGCCGATGATGTCGGCGGGTGTCCAGGCGCCGCCCCAACCAGTGAAGACCAAGACGCCCTCCGCTCGCCCTGCATTGGCGCCTGATTCCTCTTCCGCATCATCCAAGAGCAGGACGGCTACTCCGCTGACACTGGAACAAGCCGTCGCACGCGTGCAGAATCAGACCGGAGGCCAAGTGCTCAAGGCGGATACTCGCCAACAGGGCCGGATCACGGAATATCGGATCAAGGTGCTGACACCGGATGGTCACGTTCGCATCGTGACGCTGCGCAGTGACCGGCAGAACGCTCCCTAGACACCCAGACACAAGGAGAAACATCCATGCGCATCCTTTTGGTGGAGGACGAAGCTCCACTGCGCGAAACCCTCGCAGCACGCCTGAAGCGAGATGGCTTTGCGGTCGATGCCGCATCCAACGGCGAGGAAGGCCTGTACCTGGGCCGCGAAGTACCTTTTGACCTGGCCATCATTGATCTGGGCCTGCCGAAAATGTCGGGCATGGAATTGGTCAAGTCGCTTCGAGAGGACGGCCAGCGCTATCCGATCCTTATCCTTACCGCGCGTACCAGCTGGCAGGACAAGGTCGAGGGCCTCAAACACGGTGCCGACGACTACATGGTCAAGCCGTTCCACGTCGAGGAATTGCTTGCGCGCATCAATGCGCTGGTGCGCCGCGCCAGTGGTTGGTCGCGTCCGGTCCTCGCCTGCGGTCCGATCCGCCTCAACACCACGGCGCAGACCGTAACGGTCAACAACGGGCCGGTCGACCTGACCAGCTACGAGTACAAGGTGCTGGAATACCTGATGATGCATGCGGGCGAACTGGTCTCCAAGGCGGACCTTACCGAACACATCTACCAGCAGGATTTCGACCGTGATTCGAACGTGCTGGAAGTGTTCATCGGCCGGCTGCGGCGCAAGCTCGATTCAAGCGGCGAAATCAAGCCGATCGAGACCGTGCGTGGACGCGGCTACCGGTTTGCGATTCCGCGTGACGAGATCGAAGAGGACGAGTGACGCGGCAGCACATGACCGAATCATGATCCACACATGAGCTCCCAACGCAACCTGTCGCTGGTTGCCCGTTCGACACTGGCCATGGGCGTGGTTCTGGTCGGTTTCCTGGGCATGGCCGGAGTTTCGCTGGACCGGGCCTATTACGAGAGTGCGCGGACGGCGCTGCATGATCGCCTGCAAGGCTATGTCTATGCGTACCTGGCCGCGACCGATGTCGGTCGCGGGGGACGGGTGCTGGCACCGGATTCGCCGCCGCCGCATTCGGACTTCCTGCGACCGGGTTCGGGCCTGTACGCGATCATCAACGGCGCACAAGGCTATCACTGGGAATCCCCTTCGGCGGTGGGTCGGCAACTGGCGTTGCATCAGTATCTTTCGCCGGGACAGAGCCAGTTCGTGGGGCCGGTGCAGAGCAGCGTGGGGCCGGTCTACATCTACAGCAAGGGGGTGGCCTATGACGGACCGCGTGGCAAGGAGGTCGACCTGACATTCACCGTGGCTCAGACCGAAGCCCAGTTCGAACTGCAGTTGAGCGTCTATCGCCGTACGCTTTTCATGTGGATCGCGGTCCTGGGGCTGGCGCTGATTCTGGTCAAGGTCGGGCTGATGCGCTGGAGCCTGCGTCCATTGCGACGTGTAGCCAGGGACCTGCAGCGTATTGATCAAGGCGAGAGCGACCATCTGCCCGGGGACTATCCGGAGGAACTCGCCGGCTTGACCCAGAGCCTGAACAATTTCATCGAAAACGAGCGTCGCACCCTGGGACGCAACCGCAACATTCTTGCCGATCTCGCGCACAGTCTGAAGACGCCGCTCGCGGTGATTCGTTCAAGGCTGGAGCTGGGGGATGTGCAGGACGACGCGCAACAGGACCTGACGGCGCAGGTCCAGCGCATGGACGATATCGTCGCCTACCAGCTTGCCCGTGCGGCTTCCTCCGGCGTACCGATCTTTGTCACGCCGGTCGCAGTTGCCGGATACGCCGAGGACATCGTGTCGGGCCTGGAAAAGGTGCATGCCGCACGCAACCTGCTGTGCGAGTTCGACGTGGATCCGCAGGCGCACTTCTATGGTGAGCCGGGCGATCTCATGGAAATACTCGGCAACCTGCTGGAGAACGCCTTCAAGTGGGCCCA
>NZ_JAQIBU010000039.1 GCF_027858935.1 Oleiagrimonas sp.
CCTGTGCCTTGGCCTTGTCCATCGGGTGCCCGGCGATCGCCGCCTGCAGCTGGCCGCGCACGGCAATGGCGCGGTTGAGGGTGCGGTCCAGCGTATCCAGCACGCCGTGGATGCGTTGCTGCAGCGCCAGGCGCTGCTGCAGGCCGTCGGCGGCCGGATGCAGGCGTGGATCCAGCTTCACCTCGAACGTTTGCTTGGTCTTGTGCCCCTTGTAATCAAGCACCACGGTATAGCGGCCGGGCAATACGGTCGGGCCCTGTACCGAGTCGGGCAGCCCTCCGGCGGCCATTGGGGCCTGGAATCCGGTGACTTCCGTCGCGTCAGGATAGCGAAGGTTCCATTGGAAGCGGTTCATGCCGGCCTGGATGGCGGTGAGCTTTTCCTGTGCCGCCTGTTTTTTCTGCTCCGGTGTGCGGTTATCAAGAACCACGGCGCTGGGTTTGGGGTTCGACGCCTTCAGATGCAGGGCGAAATGACGAATCGGCTGTCCGTTGGCATCCTCAAACGTGAGGCTCACCGCCTGGTTGCCGTGGTAGCCGGTGGGTATATGGAAAAACACGGTGGCCCCGAACGGGGGGTTGGTCCCCACCGCGGGTATGCGCTTGGCATAGGGGCTGGTGCCGTAGGCATGGCTGAGCCATGCGGTTTCCGGCGCGTACACCTGGGCCGTGGCCGCGTTCACGGCCCCCAGCTGCGCGCGCTGTTCCAGCAGTGCAAGATTGTCCAGCACCCAGAATGCACGGCCGTGGGTGGCGGCCACCAGAGCGCCCTGTCGCGTATTGATGGCCAGATCGCGGACTTGCACCCTGGGCAGGTTCAGGCCCAGCGGCTGCCACTGCCCGCCGCCGTCAAAGCTGGCATAGACGGTGTTCTTGGTACCCAGAAACAGCAATCCTGGAACGTCGGGATCCTGGCGCACCACCGACACGTACGCATCGTCCGGCAGGCCGCGGGTGCGAAGTGTCCAGTGCGCGCCGAAGTCGGTGGTCTCGAACACATAGGGATGAAAGTCGTCCCACATGTAGCGCGAGGCGGTCAGCCACGCCGTGCCCCTGGCCACGTGCGAAGGCTCGATCGAGCTGATCTGCGCCCATTGCGGCAGGCCCTTGGGGGTCACGGCCTGCCAGTGCGAACCGCCGTCGGTGGTGACGTGTACCAGGCCGTCGGCCGAGCCGGCCCAGATCAGCTTGCCGTCCAGCGGCGAAGCCACCAGTGCCGAGATGTCCGGAAAGATCTCCGCGCCGGACTGGTCCAGGTCCACGGGACCGCCGCTGGGTTTCTCGGTGAGTGGATCGTTGCGGGTGAGATCGGGACTGATACGTGTCCAGCTCTCGCCGGCATTGCTGCTGGTCAGCACATATTGCGAGGCCAGCAGCAGCTCGTTCGGCTTGGCGGCGGAAAACAGGATCGGGTGGGTCCAGCCAAAACGGTATTTCAGTTCGTTGGCCGCCCCGCCTTCCTGGTATTCGGGCCATGGACTGACCTCGCGCGCCTGTCCGGTGGACATGTCGTAGCGCTGCAGGATGCTGTAATAGCCGCTGCCGAAGGTCACGTTCGGATCACCGGGCATCGGCGCGATGAACGTGCTCTCGCCATAGGCCACGTTGTGCCAGTCCCCCAGCGGAATCATGCCGTCGGATGTTGCACTGGGTCCCTCGAACGAGCCCTCGTCCTGCTGCGCGCCATAGATGTGGAACGGAAACTGCCCGTCCAGCGCCACATGGTAGAACTGCCCCGTGGGCTGGTTGTGTTCGCTGCTCCACGTCTTGCCGCCGTCCAGCGACACCGTGGCGCCACCGTCATTGCCCTCCAGCAGCAGCCTGGGGTCATGCGGATTGATCCATACGATGTGGTTGTCGCCATGCGGCGTGTGCAGTTTTGCGAAATGTTGGCCCCCGTCGTGCGAAACCCACAGTGCATCGACCTCCGGCACATACACGGTGTTGGCATCCCTGGGGTCGGCATAGATGCTCATGTAGTAGAACGCGCGCTGGCGCAGGCTCCATTTGTGGTTGACCCGGGCCCAGCTCGCACCGCCGTCGTTGGAACGGAATACCCCGCCGTCCTTTGCCTGCACGATGCTGTAGACCACATTCGGCTTGCTTGCGGCCACGCTGACTCCGATGCGACCCAGCACGCCTTGCGGAAATCCGCTGTGACGGGAAATGCGGGTCCAGCTCGCTCCGCTGTCGGTGCTCTTGTACAGGCCGCTGCCGGGTCCTCCATCGTCCAGTTTCCACGGCATGCGCCTGGCCTGCCACATGGCCGCGTACAGCACGTTCGGATGATGCGGAACCATCACCAGGTCGATCGCACCGGTCTTGGCATCGGTGTACAGGATCTTCTTCCAGCTCTTGCCACCGTCCACGGACTTGAACACGCCACGTTCGACATTGGACGTGAACACGTGCCCCATCGAGGAGGCATAGACCACGTCGGGGTTTTTCGGATCCACCACGATCGCGCTGATGGTGTGCGTCTTGGACAATCCTGCCGCATGCCAGGTCTTGCCGGCATCGTCGGAACGAAAGACACCGTCACCGGTGATCATGTCGCCGCGGATATCGCTCTCGCCGGTACCGACATAGATGATCTTGGGGTTGGAGGGGGCCACCGCGACGGCACCGATGCTGTCGCTGGAACCCGGCAGGGTCCCGTCGGTGATGTTGACCCACTTGTGGCCGTAGTCCGTGCTGCGCCAGACGCCGCCATCCACCGCGCCCATGTAGAACAGGTCGCGCTGGCTGGGCACTCCAGTCACCGCGACCACTCGGCCGCCGATCCACGGACCCACAGCCCGCCAGGCCATCTTGCCGGCGATGGCCGGGGCCGTTGGGCGGTTTCCGCTTGACGCGGCAGCGTGCACCGGTGGTCCGGACAGGCCGAACACCGTCAATGCGGTCACCGTTGCGAAACGGGCGAACCTGGAACATGCAATAAGGCACTTCATCGGATGAGCTCCTCCGTGCGGAAAGCGTTCCAGAGAATCCGGAACGCTTGAAACATTCGGCGAACGTCGCGGGCGGTACCCCATACGTGCCAGGCAAGGCGGGTTGACGAGGGACGCAAGCGAGCGCTGCGGGCGGTGGAATTTTTCACGCATGCATGGCCGTCGAAGATCCCCGGGTACAACCCCCTGTGAAACCTGGTGCCTCCCCAGCACGGCATCACCACTCCAGCATATGCCTCCTGCAGAGGAGCCGCCAGCGCTGACATGCGGGCGATGTCAAGGTCGGACGGATGACAAGGCCCGGTTTCATGTGTCGACAAGCGGACACATGTCAGGCTTGGTCCAGGGGAGGCGCCGCAGGTGAGTGCAGAGACTTGACGTTCCCGGCCATCTCCTTGGCACGGGCCAGGCTCAGGGATCGGCTCGGTTCAGGCCAGCCCGAGCGCCGGCAGCGCTTCGCGCAACGCGCTCAGGCAGGCCGGATCAATGGCGGCGCCTTGCTCATCCTCAAGAATGGCAAGCGCGCGGTCCACCGGCAACGCGGCACGATAAGGACGTTCGGCCGTCAACGCATCAAAAATGTCGGCGGTGGTGATGATGCGCGTTTCCAGCGGGATGTCGTCGCCGCGCAGGCCACGCGGATATCCCCGTCCGTCCAGACGCTCGTGGTGGGCACCGGCAATCCGGGCCAGATCCTCGAAGGGCGCCAGGCGCTTCAGGATGTCCTCGGTGAGCGCGGGGTGTCGACGGATCTGGACCCATTCGGCTTCGTCGAGCCGGCCCGGCTTGTCCAGCACGCTGTTGCTGACCCCCAGTTTGCCCAGGTCATGCAGCAGCGCGCCGCGACGGACCCAGGTCACGCGCGCCTCCTCCAGACCCATGCGGCGCGCAATAGCCTCGGCGTAGCGGCCCACGCGTTCGCTGTGGCCGTAGGTGAAGTGGCTCTTGGCATCTACGATCTGGGCGAAAGCCAGCGTGATGGCGTCCAGTTGAGCTTCGCTCGCAGGCAGATGACGCGGCCCCGGTTCCAGGTCCCACAGTCGCTGGCCGAAGTCCGGCTGAGCCATGGGCTGCCAGAAGGCCTCTTCTGCGCCGAGCGCACACAGGATGTCGGCGACCTGCGGATCGAACCAGGTTCCGCGACGCCGGCGGATCTCGAGCAAGGCTGCCTGCCGGCCGCCGACCTGGTGGAACACATCCGCGATCTGCGCGGCCAGTGCGATGCGCGAAAACAGCGGAATCGACTCGCCATCCTTGCGCTGCGGACGGCCAAGGCCATTCCAGTGCTCGTCCAGGTGGCGGATGCCCTCGGCCACGCCGTCGGGAAAACCCAGCTGCCGGGCCACCGCCGCGCCGCGCTCGCAGCGCGTGACCACCAGTTCATCGGCCAGTTGCTGGCCGTGCCGCATCAGATGCAGGATGCGCGACAGTCGCTGGTGCATGCGTGCGCCCGGTGCCGTATGCGCAAACACGAAACGGGCCAGCTGGCTGAGGCTGTCGCCGTCAACCTGAAAGAAATCCTTCTTGGTCACCCGGTCATCATGGGCATACAGCTCGCACAGGCGCTCGGCGTTGCTGCTGCAACCGGCATCCTTGAGCAGCAGCGTGTAATACAGCTCCCACAGTGCCTGCCTCGACAGCCCCATGGCCATGCCCACGTGCAAGCCGATCCAGCAGGCGCGCATGCAGTGCCCCGGCGGCTGGCCCTCGGTAAGGTCCAGGGCGTGGCTCAGCGCGCCGATGATCGAAGACAGGCGAAGCGTTTCGGTCGGCAGCGGCGTAGTGGTGGTCGGCGGGCTCTCGAGCGTGGTCTGCGACATGGGCATCTCCCGTGCATCAGCGTATCGGCGGTGTTTCGAACACAAATACGCAGCGGGGGACACGAAAGATGCATGCGACGTGGATCGGCACGGCTATCGGGGACGGTCCACTGACGCTCCTCCACTCTATCCAGCCCCCCACGGCAACCCATGCCTGTACGTCAAGTCGTATCGGAGCTGGCTCGTCCAGGATGCAAGCGACGACGACCTGCATCAGACTCGCCTGCATCTGGGAAAGAGCGGGATCTGGATGATGCAACATTCCGGACCATGATCGAAAGAACATCTGGAACGGTATCGTGCGATCAATCACGTGGATCGCCCAGGTGGGCCTCTATTGAATATGAAAGATCAATTCCCTCCACTCCCTTCCATGCCTTTTTCCTGCGCTCCCACGGCTGTTTCCAAGGCCAACAACTTGTCGAGCAGCACACCCATAGAAGCATCCTGCATAACCAGATGCGCCTGAATTTTCCTGGCTTCGTCGAGGATGGCGCCGGCGTCCTCATAGGTAGCGGCCGAACGTGCATCCGCGGCTGCGGCCTGAATGTTCTGCCCGACGATGATCACCGGCAGCAACACAAGCTGCAGGAACGTCTGCGCAACCCACGCCACAATGACGATCGGATCACCGCTCATCAATGCCGCTGGAAGACTGATCAGGGTGAGTGCGACGAAAGCGTAGGCACACCACATGGTCCCGACCGTGGTGGTAATCCCAAGCCCGACCCGCCGGTTGAACCGTGCGATGAGCCCATTACCGTGCAACAGCGCAGCGGATTGCTTGACCGTCGGCGGACCGTGCTCCTGGCGCTCGCTGAGACGCGCGTGGGGCTCATACTTGTAGGCATGACTCATCGGATTGTTCCTTGGCAGTGACCTTTGGGGGTGCGGCAACTTCGCAGGGGGGCGGCGTACCGGTGGCCCGCGAACAAGAATTGCAAAATCAAAGTTGAATCAATTGCCCCCGTGTGTCGTTCAGGGCCGCCCGGTTGAGCGGCAGCGCCTGCGAGCATCCACCGCGGACCTGTTGCTTGGTGAGGCGCGTTGCCAGCGCATGGCTGCCCTATGGACGCTCCGACAGCGTACGCGCAAGCGGAAGAGCAAGCGAACGATGAAGCTTGAATTGCATACGCCCGGACTGACCGCCGTCACCGACCGGACGCAAGCGAAAACACGATGCACTCATTGACAGCGGGCGAGCTGCACTCGAAGAAAGGAAACACCATGCGCAGGTGGCTCACAAAGTCTTGAGCGCCATTCAGCATGGCGCATGACTCACCGGTTCCCGGACGGGACATCAAACGGATTGGCCAATATCGCGGAGCAGACGCATGGGTACCTTCAGCATCATCGCCTTTAGCTTCTTGCTGACAGCGCTGATCTTCAGCCTCAAGAACCACGAACGCGTCAACACCCTTGAAAAGAAACTGAAGGATGTTGACGTCATCGCCAATAATTTCAGCTCCGAGGTCACGCCAGGGAAGCAGAAACCATCCGTCGAATGACGGGATGCAGGGCTTGCAACAGGGACCCGCGCCAATGGGAAGGACGGGTATTTTACCGACCGGAAGCCCTGCGCCCCCCTTTTTGCAAAAGATGCTGCGGAGTAACGTGTATCCGGAGTGTGATTGACGAGTGGACTGTTGCAGTGACGAAAAGCATGGACTCATCGACGTCAGGCGCCGGCAAACTCGGTGCGGTTCGGGTCTGGGCGCTGGCGGCGGGCGGCATGGTTGGCGGCGGGATCTACATCGCGCTGGGCGTGGTGATCTCCGTGGCGGCACAGTGGGCCTGGCTGAGTTTCATCATCGCCGGCGTGGTGGCAGTGATATCGGCCTTCAGCTATGCCCGGCTTTCGGTCAAGTACGGCAAGTCCGGTGGCGCATTCGAGTTTCTGGAAAAGATGGATCAGGACGGACTGGCGGGCAGCCTTTCCTGGCTGTTGATCATCGGGTACATCCTGACCATTTCCGTGTATGCCTATGCCTTCGGTCATTACGTGGCATTCGCTTTCCATGGCGGGGGATTGATGATCCGGGGCCTGGCGCTGCTCATCGGCTTCGGACTGGTGGGGCTGAATCTTGCAGGGCTTGGCAAGATGACCAGCATCGAGGTGGTCATCGTAAGCGGCAACCTGCTGATCCTGGTGGTGCTTGCGGTATGGGGCATGTGGCATTGGGCCCCGGTGGAACTGGTCGCGGGAATCGAGCCGCGACCGGCCTGGAGCGCCTTGATCGGCGCCGCCGCGATCTTCGTGTCCTACGAAGGTTTCCAGCTGCTGACCTACGAGTACGAGGAAGTCAGAAATGCCAAGAGGATCTTCCTTCCGGTGCTGGTTTCCGCAGCGATTTTCGTGGTGATTGTCTATATCGCGGTCACGCTGGGCGCGACCATGTTGGCGGGTGCCCTGACCATGGTGGAACAGAAACAGGTCGCGCTCTCGGTTGCGGCCACTCGCGCGGCAGGTTTCCCCGGCCTGGTGGTGATGACGGTGGCGGCAGGATTCGCCACTGCCGCGGCCATCAATTCGACCCTGTTCTCGACCGGCAAGCTGGCGGCGCGCGTGGCGCGAGCCGGTGAATTGCCGCAATGGTTCGATCACCAGAACCGCTTCGACGTACCGGACCGACCGATGATCCTGGTCGGCCTGATCGCCACGGTGCTGGCGATCATCGGTTCGCTGTCATCCCTGGTGGAAGCGGCCAGTCTGGTCTTCCTGGGCACATTCATGGTGGTGAACCTGATCTGCTGGAAGCAGATGCAGAGCGTCCGATGGGTGCCCATGGCGGGCGTTGTCCTGGGTGCCCTGGTGGGTATCGTGCTGGTCTTGCGATTGATGGTGTCCGCACCGGTCCCGCTGGCCATCCTGCTTGTGCTGGCCTTGCTGATATTCATCGGCCGGCCGGCCCTGCTTGAGCGTGTGAGCACGGAAGGAAACGGTCATGGAGAAAGCACGTGAACGGGGCTCGCGTACTGTCTGTCCTGTCAGCCTTGTGCGTATGGTCGTTGTCTTCATCTGCGGCAGCCGCGCCGGCCCAATTGCGCCTGATCAACCTGGTGCAAAAGACCGACGCGGTTCATGTCAGGCTCTGTCGGGAAGCCGATCACGCGTGCAGGACCGTCGACCTGCCCGCGGACACTGCCGGCGACACACTGTCGCTGAAGGCCGGACGCTACCGTTTTGAAGTGCGCGTCCATGGCCATGTGGCCAGCCATTTCCGCTACGGTCTTGGCGATGGCGAAAGCTACGGTCTGGCGCTATATGGCATCTACATGCCGCCGATGCACCAGAGCTGGATGACACGGGTCAAGGCAGCGCTTGGAGGCATCGACCATCGCCAGGTCAATGGATATCAACTGGGCCATCGCATGGTGATGATGCAGCCTGGACCTTCATCCGGACCGGCCATAGTGCGCATGGCCAACATGGCGCCCGGAAGCATGCCGGTATCGGGGCATTTCAAATCCGGCCAGCGCTCCGTGGCATTCGGTTCGGTGCCGTATGCGGATGTGGGTGAACGTGAGCGCATCAAACCGCAAGACGGTCGGCTTGGGATACGCCTTTCCGGCAGTCCCCGGGCATTAGTGACCCGTCCATTGCATCTGCCCCGGGGCTCGAACACGGTGGTCTATATGGTATCGGCGGATGCGGACCACCCCAGCATCGTGATCGACCAGCGTCCGCCGCGGCAAGCAACCACCAAGTAGGCCATGCCCGGGTAGCATCGCACGTGCCTTGCGCCTGCCGAAAGCAGGTTTCGCGCACATCCGTTCTTTTTCCCGTGCCTTTGCCGCCGTTCCTTTGTCGCGCTTACCCGACGTCGGCGACGGAGGGCGTCGGCGAGTCGTCGCGCCTGTCCTGGACCCGAAGGACACGGAACAGCACGATCCACAAGAGGACGCAGATCCCTCCGCTGATCACGGCATCGACGAGGAAGGCGCCCGGGACACCATGCCAGTCGAAGCCATGGCCATCAACGATTTCCATGTAGAAGATGGGAAAGTTCAAGGCGTTGGTGAGCACGGCAAAGATGGTGGCCGCCAGCGGGTTGCCTTTGCCGATCACGTCGAAAACGATCGCGAAAGCCGTGGCGAAGGACGCCGCCTGGAAAATGTTTTCGCCAAGGAAGATCAGTCCATAGACCACCGG
>NZ_JAQIBU010000117.1 GCF_027858935.1 Oleiagrimonas sp.
AAGTCGATGACGGCGACTTTCTTGCCCAGTTGCGCCAGGCCGGTGGCCATGGAGGCGCTGGTGGTGGTCTTGCCGACTCCGCCCTTGCCGGAAGTGACAACGATGATCTCAGTCAACTCGGTTTCTCCACATGGTTGGGTCTTGCCCTGTTGGGTGTGCAACCGCCTTCACAGGCGGGTAATCAGCAGTTTGTCATCCTCGAGCCAGCACTGTACCGGCTGGCCCGCGAGTTCGTCGGGAAGTTTTTCGAACACGCGGTACTGACCGGCGATGGAGATCAGTTCGGCCCGGAAATCCGAGCAGAAGATGCGTGCGTTCTCGTCGCCCTGTGCCCCGGCCAGAGCGCGGCCGCGCAAGGTGCCATAGACATGGATGGATCCGTCGGCAATGACTTCGGCGGCGTTGGCTACCGTGCCGGTGATGACCAGGTCGCGGTCGCGTGCGTAGATCTGCTGGCCGGAGCGCACCTGGCCTTCGTGCAACTGGCTCGTGGACGGGCCTATGACGCCAGTCGGCTCCGGGGCAGGGGGGGCGGCAGCCGGTGCCGGCGAGGCGTCGGCCGAGCCCTGACGCTCGTAGGCGCTGCGAAACTTGGCGATCAGCGGTACATGCATGCGCTGCGCCAGTGCATCCATCTCGGGGGTGCCATAGGCCAGTCCGACCGGGATCATGCCCGCGCTGCGAACGGCTTCGAGCAATGCATCGACCATGCCGTCATCGGGCAGGCTGTCGAGGTGGCTCAGGTCAAGTACCACGGCCGTACGCAGGAACATCTGCGGTGCGGTCTGCACGCGTCGATCGAGCTCATCGCACAGCGCTGCGGCATCCGCCCGGCGGACACGAACGCAGGCCATGCCGACCTGGCCGAAACGCAGGTCACATGCGTCTTCGACAATCTCCCGGGGAGCGCTCATGCGTTGTGCTCCCCGTTGGCCTGTTCGCGCTGGCGCGGACGCAGCCAGGGCAGGTCCGGCAGGCCGCCCTTGTCCAGGTAGCGTTCGCGGACAAAAACGAAGCTGCACAGATCCTTGCTCAGCATGCACACGTTGCGGCCGCTTTCGGGCATGCGCTGCTGCCCCACCTCCTGGAAGCCGAAGCTGCCATGAAACAGCAGCGTGGCGTCGTCGCGCGGCTCCAGGAACACCTCGCAGTTGAGTTTTGGCACGCGAACCTCTGCAAAGCTCAGCACGTCGCTGTAGAACACCCGCCCCAGGCCGTGACGACGGTCACTGCGGGCAATGACGATGCGGTCCACGTACAGGAATTGATCCATGCGTTCGCGAAACCACAGGAAGTTGGGGCTGTCGTGGTCGGAATCCTCGCGCACCGCGATCAGGAAGCCCGCGATATAGCCATCGGCCTCTGCCACGCGGAAATAGTCCGCGGTGTCGTAGAAATGGCGCAGTTGCGCCTGGGACATGGGAAGGATGCCTTCGCCAGCGGCATTGTTGATGGCCAGCACGGCATCGAGGTCGCGCTCACCCACGTCACGGATGGCCAGAACCATGGTTGCTCCGCTTGCTTGATTCAATCCTCGCCGTGGTCGGCGCGGGGCGTTCGCCTGACGGCAGCGAGTCAGCATGCCGGCGCTGTACAACCGGCGCACCGCATTTGCCGTGGCGCGGCGTATTATCGCATGAGAGCCATGGCTGTCATGCATGGAAGTTTTCCCGTTCAGGCGTGCATTGCATCACAATCCTCACGCTTTGGTGCAATCATGACTTCAGGCCGATTGCGCCGGGCCCCATCCCATCTATGATGCAGGCCATGCGGATGCCGCGATTCTCCCACACGCGCCTGTTGCGCTATGCCGGCCTGTTCACTTATCTGTCGGTGGGCACGCCGCTGTTCACCACGTGGGCCAACCAGCGACTGAGTTTGTTGCAACGTACCGACATGGCACTGCTGGTGTGGGCCATCTGTTATCTGGTGTTTGGCATCATCTACTGGCTGCTGACGAGCAATCTTGGCTCGCGTCGCTACCTTGCGCTGAAGCTGCTGGGCATGGCCGTGATGACGGCGGTTTCCATCGTGATTGGCTGGATCAGCCACAGCGGCCTCTCGGCGATGCTGATGGTGGTGATCAGCATGGTCCTGCCCTGGCTGCTGCCGCTGTGGATGGGTGTGGCGTGGATGGTGCTGCAGATCCTGAGTCAGGTGGTGGTGTTTTCGCGCTGGCCCGAATACCACTTCAGTATCGGCCTGGCCTTTCTCCAGTCCACGGTCTACCTGGGCATCTCTGCCCTGACCTTCGTGATCTCGCTGGTTGCCAGCCAGCAGGCCGAGGAGCGCGAGCGGCAGCGTCAGCTGAACTCCGAATTGCGTGCCACCAGGGCCCTGCTGGCCGAGTCGAGCCGGATTGCCGAACGCATGCGCATCTCACGCGAACTGCATGACCTGGTCGGCCACCACCTGACCGCGTTGAGCCTGAACCTGGAAGTGGCCAGCCATCTTGCGCAGGCGCCCGCTGCCGAGCACGTACGCAAGGCCCAGGCCACGGCCAAGCAGTTGCTGGCCGATGTGCGCGAGGTGGTCAGTGAGTTGCGTCAGGATGCCGAACTGGACCTCACGCGCGCTTTGAGCAGCCTGATCGAAGGGGTGCCCAGCATCCGCGTACACCTGCAGATGCCTCCGCGCTTCGCAGTCGAGGACCCGCAACGCGCCCAGGTGCTGCTGCGCTGCGTGCAGGAAGTGCTGACCAATACCGTGCGCCACGCCAATGCAGGTAACCTGTGGCTGCGCATCGAACGCCTGCCGGATGGCGCGCTTCACCTGAATGCTCGCGATGACGGCCGGGGCGTGCTGGACCTGCGGCAGGGCAATGGACTTTCCGGGATGCGCGAACGCCTTGAAGAGGTTGGCGGCCGGCTGGAGGTTCCTTCGATCCAGCGGCGCGGATTCCAGCTTTCGGCCTGGCTTCCACTGGCTCCCGAGGTTGGTTTTTCGGGAATGGCCTCACGCCAGCCATCGACAGGACCCGCAGCGGTATGACAGCAGTGGATTTTCTTTTCCGATGACCAGAGTCAGCGAGGTGGCAGCATGATTTCAGTCTGTCTTGTGGACGACCAGAACCTGGTGCGGCAGGGCATCCGCTCATTGCTCGACCTGGCCGAGGACGTGCAGGTCGTCGCCGAGTGTGCGGATGGAGTGGAGGCAATCGAGCAGATCCCGCAACTGAAGCCGGACGTGGTCCTGCTTGACATGCGCATGCCTCGCATGACCGGCATCGAGGTCCTGCAGACACTTTCCGCGCGCGGCGTTCTTCCTCCGACGGTGATCCTGACCACCTTCGACGACGACCAGTTGGTGCTGGCCGGACTCAAGGCCGGCGCGCGCGGCTACCTGCTCAAGGATGTCTCGCTCGACCAGCTGGTGGAGGCCGTGCGCACGGTGGCCGCTGGCGGTTCGCTGGTTGCGCCGGTGGTGACCCAGCGCCTCAAGGCCGGGGTGGGGCGCATGCAAAACGAATTTTCCAGTCTTGATCAACCGGATCCGCTCACGGAGCGTGAGACGGAAATCCTGCGCCTGCTTGCGGGCGGTTACAGCAACAAGGAAATCGCCAATTCCCTGAAAGTGGCTGAAGGGACAGTCAAAAATCACGTTTCCAACATTCTGTCCAAGCTTGGGGTCCGTGACCGGACGCGGGCCGTGCTCAAGGCACTGGAACTCGGTATCGTGTAAGCAGATGCCCGCTGCAAGGGCCGGATTGGCCATTTGTCGTCCGCCCCCTAGCCCGATGCTGCCCGAACAAGTACCATCGGACCCTTACGGTGTCGCACCACGCATCGGCGCGCCGGTATAGTTGGGGGTGTCAGACCGGTCATCGACCGGATCCGGCGCACACCGGGACAATGTTCGGAGATTTCTCGAATGACGCGTGTTTTAGAGTTTATTACAGCCCTGATCATCGTTGCTCTGCTGGGTGTCGTGGTGGGTGTTTTCATGCCCAGCCATGGCCACATCCAGCGCACGGCCATGGTCAGCAAAGACATCCGTGACGTCTACGATGTCTTCAACAATTTCGACAGGTTCAAGGACTATGCAGTCCTGCGTGCCTACGACCCGAGCATGAAGTACACGCTCTCGGGCAAGGCCTACGGTCCAGGTGCAGCGATCAGCTGGACCAGCAAGGTCCCCAAGGTCGGCAATGGCAAGCTTGTAATCGAATCGGCCAAACCCGGCTTCAGCGAGGTTTCGGACCAGGGCAGCGCCAGCATTGTCTGGAAGATCACCAATGGCTGGTCCGGCCACAACAAGCATTTCACCATCGACATGGAGCGCGCCGGTCGCGGCAAGCGCCTGGTCAAGGTGACCTGGAATTACGATGTCGACTACGGCTGGAACCTGATCGATCGGTACTCCAACCTGTATATCCACGGCACGCCTGATTCGGTGATCCAGTACAGCCTGGGCAATATCCAGAGCCTGCTCGCGTCGGTACCCAACATCGTCTATGACGATCTGAACCCGAAGCTGGTCAACACCCCGCAACAGCCGGTGCTGTATGTGTCGACCAAGTCCAAGCGCAATCTTACAGAAATGGACACGGCCATCAGCACGGCCATGGACAAGATCAACGCCGAGATGAAGAAGCTGGGCGTCAAGCAGAACGGTCCGCGCACCATTTTCACGACCAATTACGGTGACCAGAACTATACCTTCGACGTGGCCGTGCCAATCAATGCAAGCAGCTTGACCATCAACGGCAAGAGCTATGACCTGACTGCGCCCAAGTCCGCCCTTCAGGTTCAGCAGGCCGAGGCGGCCGCTGCGGCCAGCGCTGCCGAGGCAGCCAGTGCAGCCAGTGCAGCCAGTGCAGCAAGTACAGCCAGTGCAGCAAGTGCAGCAAGTGCAGCAAGTGCAGCCGCCGCGAGTTCCAGCATCGCAACCGCCGCCAGCGCCAAGGCGCCGGCCAAGATGGCTGACACCAAGAAGGGCAAGGCCAAGAACGGCAAGAACGCAGCGGATGCCGGTCCACAGCCAGGTGATCGCGACAAGCATGGTCATCTGATTGTCGACAAGGACGTGCGCGGCATGCTGGCCTTCGGTGGTCGCGCCCTTGAAGCAGAATGGGACGGCAGCCCGGCGGGTGTCCCGCCCACCCGTCAGAAGCTGGA
>NZ_JAQIBU010000133.1 GCF_027858935.1 Oleiagrimonas sp.
GGTCACCCTCATGCACGCGCACGCTGGCAAGCGTGCCCTCGCGCGGTGCATCAAGGGAAAGCAGGCCACCGTCTATTTCGATGCGGCCCCGCGCGACCGCGGCATAGGCCGGCGCCACGGAAGCGTTCGAGGCAGGCGAGCCGTTTTTCGAGCAGCCGCCGACCAGCAGCAGCAAGGCCACGGCTGTCAGTCGCAGCGGGGAAAGCGGGCCGGTCATGGTGTTGATCCTTTGTTCGGGGCAGTCGGCTCGGCCGGTCGACTGTCGGTGAGAATTCGTCCATCTTCCATGGTGAGTACGCGATCGGCGTGATGGATCAGGCGGGGGTCGTGACTGACACACAGCACCGTGGTGCCGTGCACTCGCGCGATGCGATGAAGGATGTCGATGATCATCTGGCCGTTGGCGGCGTCGAGCGAGCTGGTGGGTTCATCGGCGAACAGTAATTGTGGCAGTTTGGCCAGTGCACGGGCGATCGCCACGCGCTGCTTTTCACCGCCGGAAAGCTCCGATGGCCGCAGGCGCATGCGATGGCCAAGCCCGACCTCTTCCAGCGACTGCGCGGCGCGATCACGCGCATCCGCCCTGGTCATGCCCAGATAGCTCAATGGCAACTCCACCTGCTCCAGTGCGGTCAGTGCGGGAAACAGGTTGAAACCCTGGAACACGAACCCCGTGTGATGCAGGCGGAATTGTTCCAGTGCGCGGCTATCGAGTTGGCCGAGGTCGCTTTCCAGCGCCATGACCCGGCCTTCGTCCACGCTCAGCAGGCCGCTCAGGATCGCCAGCAAGGTGCTCTTGCCGCAACCGGACGGGCCGGAAATGAGGGTCAGTTCAGCCGGCTCGATACGCAGTGACAGTTGTTCGATGACGCGGGTGCGCAGCCGCCCGGAAACGAACGCCTTGGCGATGCCTTCGGCCTGCAACGCTGGCGCAGCTGCTGAAGTCTGTAGGGATGTCTGCATGGCGGCGTTCATCGGAGCAGGGTCGCCGGATCGGCGCGACGCAGGCTGCGCATGGCGGCGAGACCGGAAACCGCGGCCAGCGCCATGGAAAGCACCACGCAGGCCAGCGTGACCGGCAGGTTGATGACCACCGGGACGTCCTGACTGCGAGCCAGCGCCAGCAAGCCCAGCCCCAGGATGGTGGCACCCAGCAATCCGATCGAGCCGACCCAGAAGGCCTGTTCCAGTACCACCCAGCGCAGGTTGGCGACGCCGACGCCGAGCGCGTTCAGCGTCGCGTACTCGCGCACCGAGCCGGCCACGGCACCCATCAGGGTCTGGCTGGTGATCACCGCACCGACCAGAAACACGATGCCGGCCAGGAACAGCACGCCGGCACCGGCGCCGGTATCAAGCATCCAGTACAGCACCGAGCGGCGAGCGAAGGCTTTGCTGGTCCAGACTTCATAGGGGCCCACACCGTGGTCACCGCCAAGGCGCCGGGCGACCATGTTGGCCTGGGACGGGTCGCGCAAGCTGGCAACCAGATAGGTCGGACGGCCCTGGTCGGTCGGGTCGGTGTCCAGCTGACGGGCGGTCTCCAGTGAGCTGAGCACGTTGACCCCGCCGAGCGCGCGCAGCCCTGAGGCCACACCAACCACGCGGACGCGATGCCCGTTTATGGTGGCGTGGTCACCTACCTGGACACCAAGCTTGTCGATGTCGGCGCGGTCGATGATCACGGCATCCGGCTCGGTCAATCGGGCGCGCAACTGCGGCGTCAACGTACGCGAAAACATCATGGAGTCCGGACGCGGATCGACGCCGGAAACAAATACCGATTCGCCGCCGGTGTCGTGCGCGCCACGCCAGTCCGCGTCGACCCACAGAAACGGCTCCACCTTTTTTACCGCGGGATCCATGCGCAGATGCATCTCGACATTGGGATCGATCGCCCGTCCCAGGTTGACGCTCTGGGTACCCGGATACCCGATCCACAGGTCGGCCGAGGAGCCGGTGATGTAGACGCTGGCGCTGCCGAAGATTCCCAGTACCAGCGCCGCCTGCAAGAGCTGCAGCAGGCCGGCAAAACCCACCGCGACGATGGCAGGCAGGAAGCGGCGCCATTCATACACAAGTGTCTTGCGTGCAAGGGCGACCATCAG
>NZ_JAQIBU010000220.1 GCF_027858935.1 Oleiagrimonas sp.
TCGAATGTGGTCAGACCCTCGCGCAGGCCCTGGTCAGGTTCGGCCTGGCGCACGCAATTGCACAGCGTCTGCGCCGTGCAGTCGATCTTGCCGGTGATCGACTCGATGGTTGCCCACTACGAGGCATGCTCCTTCTGGTGCTCGAACACCATTGGCACCGCCCGCTCGCGGACCTCTGGCGGATACTTCGGGGACTTCTTCTTGGTTTCCAGCGATCCATCTTCTTAAGAGTTGGAGCATCAGGGGAACCCGGGGCGGGTCAGATTGCAAGCGGTCGGCAGTGTTTCATGGATCCATCCTAACGCGGTGAAAGCTGCACGGACCGGACCGGTTCGTGAGGCACAGGACCGGTGAGAAGGTTAACAATTTGTAATCCAATTTTCAGGTTGCATTTAACCTTGCCCAGTACGTTTGCAAAGACCCCACAAAAATCCGTAGAGGTCAGAATGTATGCGGGTCCGAGTCCCGCTCATGCATGCACAATCTAGCGCTGATCCCAGGATCGTACACGTGGTCAATAAGTCCACAAGACATTCTGGTTTCATACGAAAATATGCTGCTGCTCCGGGCATCAGAGCTGAATGCAGCCAATCGGGGAGGGGAACATGTTGAACCCAAAATTATTCACACTGTCCTGTCTTGCAGTTGCGATCACGGCTTGTCTGGCTGCGCCGCCTGTCCATGCGAATCCGGTGAACGCCGGTGGTGCCTTTCGATCCTCTGACAATGCCAAACCCGCACAATCCGCCTCCAAGACGAAACCGGGTCCGGTGGACGTCAGCGGTACTGCCAAACCCTCGCATGGTTCCTCCACGGCCAGGCCTGCAAAACTCCAGCAGGTGGTGGTCACCGGTACACTGTTGCCGGTCGATCCCAACGCTGTTGCCGTCCCGGTCACCAGCCTGTATGCAGACGATCTGAAGAAGACCGGCGTCACCAGCAACATGCTCGAGACGCTGCGCAAGTCGATTCCTGCGTTCGCAGGACGCAGCAATGCCGGTGCCAGTAACGCACAGAGCCACAACCAGTTCACCGCAGGCGGCTCGCAGGTCGAGCTACGCAACCTGCCGACGCTGGTCCTGCTCAATGGCCGGCGCCTTGCGCTGGATGGCGTCGCGGGACTGAGCGGCAGTAAGAATTTCGTCGACGTCAGCCAGATCCCGGCCGCCGCGCTGGAGCGGGTCGATGTGCTGACCGATGGCGCGTCCTCGCTGTACGGCGCAGACGCGGT
Organism: Oleiagrimonas sp.; assembly: GCF_027858935.1. Lineage (GTDB taxonomy): Bacteria > Pseudomonadota > Gammaproteobacteria > Xanthomonadales > Rhodanobacteraceae > Oleiagrimonas. Next base: position 1,232 of record NZ_JAQIBU010000220.1, read on the forward strand.
TGGCGGAGTGGTGAACTTCGTCCTAAAGCACGGTTACCACGGCGTCACCTTCGGGGGACAGTACGGTACCGCGGACGGCGGCTACAGCGATCGTTCGGCCTACGTGACGGTGGGTGGCGACGTGGGCGCGTTCAACATCACCGCCACGGCGAGTTACTCCAAGACCAGCCCGCTGTTCCAGTACAAGCGCGGCTTCACCAGCCCGCAGTTCGGCGTGGTGCCCGGTACCGGTATTCCCGGCGTGGTCGATGGAGGCAACTACGTGCTGGCTCCGGGCCTGATCACGCCGCCGGTGCCGACGGGAACATCGGCGACCGCGGCCAGCTATGCGGATCTTTCGCCCAGCGTCTATAACGCCACCAGCGCTTCGCAGCTGTCCAACGGTTTCGATTATTCCCGCTACGCCATGCTATTGCAGCAGGAAGAGCACAAGAACTTCGCCGCCGACATCACCTCTCAGCCGCTGTTCGGTGGCAGCGTGGAGGCCTTCGGCGACGTGCTGCTTTCGCAGAACAAGGTCCATTCCACCGCGTGGCAGGCGGCCGGAAAGCCCTTCGCATACACCACGCTCACGGTACCGGCCGGCGCACCCTACAACCCGTTGACCACCGATGCGACCGGCGTGACGTTTGCCGACCGGTCCCGGCCCAAGGGTGTGTTCGACACCACCGACGCTTACCGCTTCTCGTTCGGCCTCAAGGGCGATCTGGCAAAATCCTGGACTTGGCAGAGCAGCGTCGATTACAGCGACAGCAGGCTGACCGAACACGATACCAATCTGCTTTTCGGTCCCAACTTGGCGGCCGCCGTCGCTGGCGGCTATGACGCTAACGGCAATGCGGTGGCCGGCGGCGCCTATAGCAAGGTCTACGGCGGCTACTCAATCAACAGCCCGAAGGTGCTGCAGCCAGCGCTCAATCCGTTTGCTGTGACCGGCAACTCTCCGCAGACCCTGGCCAACATCTTCGGCACTGAGGTGCTGCACGGCGACAGCAAGCTGTATTCGTGGGACGCGCACGTCGTCGGCGATGCGTTCACGCTGCCTGCGGGTACGGTGAATCTCGCTGTCGGTGTGAGCTGGCGACACGAGGAAGTGTCCGGCCATGCCGACCCTAACGGCCGCGTCACCGATCCGGTGACCGGATCGACTGCTGGCAACGATCAGAACTGGATCGGCGGCATGTACACCGATCCGTTCAGCCATGGCCGCAACATGTACGCGGTGTATGCCGAGACACTGATCCCGATCACCTCGAGCAAGATGAATATCACAGGCCTGCACCAAGTCGAGCTCACCCTCGCCAGCCGCTTCGAGCACTACAGCGACGCTGGCAGCAAGAACTCGCCGAAGATCGGCATCCGCTGGGAGCCGTTCGACCACCAGTTCGTGATGCACGCGACGTTCACCAAGTCGTTCGCCGCGCCGCCGCTGTATCAGGCTTACGGGCCGTTCGACACCCGGCCGGTGACTGATCGCCTGATCGGCATCGTGTTCGGCAGCCAGTACGCGGTGGGCAATAGCTTCAACGGCGAGGACGGCGCCAACCCCACGCTGAAGCCGTCCACTTCGGAGTCCCGTTCGATCGGGTTCGAGTTCCACCCTGATTTCATCAGAGGCCTGACACTGACCGCGGACTATTCCTCGATCAACTTGCACGGGTTCCCGGGCGGCGCTGACTTCACGCGCATCATGCAGTCGGTCAACGACGTGGGCTCGGCCTCACCGTATTTCAACAGCGTGAGCACGGGCAACTTCACCAACCTGGGCGGCACTGATCCGTTCGGAACGCCCGGGTCGCTGAAGGCATTCCTGACCGACCCGAACACCGGAAATCCTGATCCGAGCAAGTATTCGCAGTTGTACGTGATCGACAAGTTTCGCAACCAAAGCGTCCTGCTCGAGCATTCCTGGATGCTGGGCCTGAGCTACATCCTGCCCACCAAGACGTCTGGAACCTGGACATTCTCGACCAAGGGCATGATCTTCAATTCGTTCAAGTTCCAGCGCCGTCCGGGCGACCCGTTCCAGCAGTACGCAGGAAATGCCAGTAACATCGGCGTGTTCGCAGGAACGCTGCCCAAGCAGAGCTTCTATTCGACGCTCGACTGGAACAAGGCCAACCTGGACATCATGCTGGCCAATACCTACATCTCACCGGTCAATGATGCCGGCGCTGCCGGAACACTGCCGGGTATCCGCGTGCCGAGCTACAGCACATGGGACCTTCGCGGCTCGTACACTTGGGCGTTAGGGTCCGAGGACAGCGACAGGTCGCTCACGGTGGCCCTAGGCGTGAACAACATCGGCAACACGAACCCACCGATCTTCCCGCGCGCGTTCACCAACCAGTACGTCACAAGCGACATCGCTACCTATTCCCCGATCGGGCGGCTAGTTTACTGCAACGTCAAGGTTTCCTTGTGACGGTGCGCACGCATCCGGGCCGATCCGCGGATCGCCCGGGTGCGTGCGAGGGGAGTCATTGCGCTGGCTAGAAGGGGGGTTCGGTGGCGTGACGGGGCTCCGAACCCGCAAACATCGGAAGTTCGAACGTCACACGCAGGCCCGGTACACCGGGCTTCGTGCCGGCATGGATGCGGCCGCCGTGCAGGTCCACGATGCTGCGGCAGATGGCCAGGCCCAGCCCGCTGCCGCGGTCCTCACCGCTGGGTACGTTGAAGCGCACGAACCGGTCGAATACCTTCTTGCATTGTTCGTCGGTGAGTCCGGGACCCTCGTCCTGGACACAGAGCCGCCAGACGCCGTTGCCGAGTACCGACTCGATACGGATGTTTCCGCCGGGCGGCGATACGTTGATGGCGTTGACCAACAGGTTGAAGATCAGCCTTCGGATCCATTTTTCTTCCATGGCGACCCGGCCGTGGCCATGATGCTGACTGGAAAGGTGCTTGCCCTCGTGTTCGGTGAGCGCCTTGGCGTCATGCTCCATGCTGTACAGGAACGCGGAGGGATCCTGCGGCACCAGTTTCAGTTTCACGCCTTGGGCCTCAGTGCGTGATATGAACAGCAATTCGTCGATCATCTGGTTGACGCGTTCCAGTTCCTCGAGCTGGACCAGCACGGCATCCTCCTGTTCGGAGCGCAGGTGGCCATCGTCCAGCATCTTCTCCGCATTGAGCCGTATCAGCGATAGCGGCGTCTTTAATTCATGGGAGACCTCGGTCGCAAATTGCTGCGTCTGCTTAAAAGACATTTCCAGCCGGTCGAACATTTGGTTCAGGAGATTGGCCAGGTCGGAAATTTCGTCGTTGACACTGTTGACTGTGATTCGCTCGGCCAGGTTATCTGAGCGTATATGTTTTGCCGTTGTGCCGATCGCCCGGATCGGACGCAACATGAGTCGGCTGAGGCCAAGGCCAATGATGATGCTGGCAAGCAGCATCACGATCACCAACGCAAGACTGACCTCGACATAGGCATCCAGACTCTGCCGCATTTGTCGGGTTGGTGTTCCGATGCTGATGTCGAATGGCGGCATCAGGAATTCTGAAATGCGAAGTTCGCCGATCCCGGGAATAAATGCGTTGTAGATATGCTTGTGCGGTACATCTGGAATCGGACGGCCATCGAGATTGTTGGAGTAGAAGAGCATGCCGTGCTTGGGATAGTCGATATTGATGTAAAACAACACGGAGCCGTAGTTTGCTGTCTCGCTAATGCGCTGGTCGATAATATCGGATGTCAATTTCTTTGGATGTGGGCCCAAGCGGGCACTGAGTTGTCTGAACTCAGAGCGATTGAGCAGGTCCAGATCGTGAAATATGTAGTTTTTCAACAACAGGTAGCCGACGCCGAAGAGTATCGCCAGGGTCGTGGTTGCGCTGAGTGCGTACCAGACTGCAATGCGGGTGCCGATTTTCTTCATTTTAATTGATAACCCACACCACGTACGGTCTTGAATACCGACCCACCTGATTCGGGGCCGAGTTTGGAGCGCAGCCGACTCATATAGACGTCCAGCAGGTTGGTGTCGACCAGGCCTGGCCAGATCCGCTCAGTAATATAGGATCGGGTCAACGTGCGCCCGGCGTTCTGCATGAACACCTCGAGAAGTGCAAATTCCCTGCTGGTCAGGTCCAAGTGCTGTCCATGAGCCTGTACGGAATGGCCCATGAGATCCATGCGGATGCCGGCATACTCGAGAACGGCCTGCTTCACGGTTGCATGGCGCCGCATCAACGATCGGATGTGTGCCAGAAGTTCGTCGAAGCTGAAGGGTTTGGGCAAATAGTCATCGGCGCCCAGGTCAAGCCCCTTGATGCGGTCTTCAAGCGTGTCGCGGGCGCTCAGTATCAACACCGGCTCATTGAAACCGCAGCGACGCCACTCGCACAACAGACCTAGCCCGTCGCCGTCTGGCAGACCCAGATCCAGGATGATCAGATCGTAGCTGAATTCCGACAGCGCATCGCGCGCCTGGGCGCAGCTTTTAGTCCACTTCACGGTGTACGCGCGTTCGCTCAATCCGCGTCGCAGAAAATCGCCCAGTCTGGGTTGGTCTTCGACGATCAATACCTTCATTGCAAACACTCCCGGTACCGCAGAGGTGGCGCGAGTGTACACCACGACGAGCGAAAAATTTCGTTGCCTGCGAAGTAGGTGATACCGCGTTCGTGGATGTGCTTCCGACCTGAAAAAAAATTAAGAAACATTTCAGGAGCATGTCAGGAACAGCACTTATCTTGGAGCCTCACCAACAAAAGGGATCCGAACATGAAGCGACGACTCTACCTGACGGCAGCCGTCCTCCTGATGGCATTGGCCTGGACCGTGTCGGCCGAAGCGACGGTTTCGTCGCAGAACTATGCACAGTTTCTGGTCGACCAGAGCCTGAAAGCCCATCCGCAGGTGCTGGTCATGGCCATGCACGTTACGCCCGTGGGCAAGCATGAAAACGTCATCGTTGCTTCGAACATCGGCCGCATCGGCAAGGTGGCCGACGCGGACGACATGCGCGTGATCACAACCGGAAAGACCAACCTAGAGGTCAATAAGCGCGGAGACCGGTTCGAGGTCGAAATGCCGCTGAAAGACGTGACCGGCGACACCGTTGGTGCCCTGAGCGTCGTGTATCCGTACAAGTCCGGCGACAACAAGTTTTCTCTTAAGATGCGTGCTGAAAACATTCGCGACCAGCTCAAGCGCAAGATCTCCAATGCCGGAAACCTGACGCAGGCATACCGGTTCGACCCGTCCGTTCCGGTAGACACCTATGCGCAAAAGCTGGTCGACCAGACCATGGCCGCTCATCCGCGGCTTCTGATCCTGATGATGCACATCCTGCCGCCCGGTGGCACGACCAACGTGGTGGTCGGTTCTAGCATCGGGCGCATTGGCAAAAAGGCCGACGCGGACGACATGCGCGCGATCCGCACCGGCATTCCGAACCTCGAGGTCAACGGCAACCGGTTCGAGGTCGAGACCCGGTTGCTGGACAAGGCCGGGCGGACGATCGGCGCGGTGGGCATCGTGTTCCCGTACAAGCCGGGCGACGACAAGGGTGAACTGAAACGCCGCGGCATGGCCATCCGTAACGAGTTGCGTTCACGGATTCCCTCGCTGGAAAAACTGATGCAAACTGTTCCAGGCGTGAATGCGGCGCCTCCGGCGTCGCTGATCGGCCGCACCACGAACTGGCATCCCGGGTACTCCGGCGACTTCGACCATTTCGGCGTGGACGTAGCCGGGCGCCGGCTGTTCCTGGCTGCCGAGGACCACGGCACACTGGAGGTCTTCAACCTCGCGACGGGCCGTCACGAACGCACGCTGCACAACGTGCAGACACCGCATGCCATCCTTTATTTTCCGCACCGCCACCGACTGATCGTGACCGACAGCGGCAAGGGTATGACCAAGGTGATCGATTCGCGCGACTACCGGACCGTCGGCCACATTTCGCTGGCCGTGGGTGCCGATTCGGCAGAATACGACGCCTCCACCAAACGCCTGTACATCGTGACCGGCGGCAAGGACGTGGGCATGAAGCACTGCTACCTCAACGAGGTGAACCCGGTCACGGGCCACGTCTACAGGGCGCTGCGCTTCGACTCCGACCATACCGAGGCGGTCCGGGCCGAGCAGCACGGCGACCGGCTGTTCGTGAACGTGGCCGACAAGAACTACGTCGCGGTAGTCAGCAAGAAGACCCTGAAGGTCATCGCGCGCTGGCCGCTCAAGGGCGCCAGAACCAACCTCACCATGGCGCTGGACGAGACCGATCACCGGTTGTTCGTGGGCACGCGCAATCCCAGCAAGCTGTTTGTGTTGAATACCGACACCGGCGCGACCGTGGCTGTGCTGGATGCTCCTGCGACCTCGGACGGACTGTTCTACGACGCGGCGCTGAAACGGATCTACCTGCCGGGTGGCGACGGCTACCTGGGCGTGTACCAGCAGGTCAATCCAGATCACTACACCGAGCTCGCGCGGATCCCGAGCGCCCACGGCGCCAAGTCCGGCATTCTGGTGCCGCAACTGCACCGTCTGTATCTGGCCGCGTCCCCCGGCGAACACGGCAAGGGCGGCGAAGTGCTGACCTTTGCGCTTAACAAGTAGGCCGTCCGCGATGCGTCGTACATGCCCGCTGAAAACGTCGGCGTTCGCCGCCCGGCTGCCGGGTCTGCTGCTGGTCCTGGTCGGTATGTTCGGGGCAGGGTCCCTTGCCTGCCAGGCGGCGACGTTCTACCGACTGGAGTCGGCTGTGGTCTTGCCTGGGACATCGCCGGCATGGGACTACCTGACGTTCGATGTAGCCCGTTCGTACCTGTTCATTGGGCGTAGGCATGCCGGAGTCACGGTCTACGACGTGCGCACGCGCAAGGTGGTTGCATCAATCGCGGACTCGAAGGGCGCGAACCGGGCGATCCTGGTCCCGGAGATCGGGCGCGGTTTCACGGTCAACGAGGATGGTTCGACCACCGAGTTCGACCTGAGGTCGCTCAAGACGTTACGGAGGATCCGTTTCGGCCATGATGCGGATTCGGGCAGCTACGATCCAGCGACCGGGCAGATCCTGTTCACCATGGGCGGCAGCCGGAAAATCGTGTTCCTGGACGCGCGAAGCGGCCATGTTACGGCACGCCTACCGCTGCACAGCAGCAAGATCGAGGCCTCGGCGCCCGACGGCCACGGCAACGTTTTCGTCGCCGAGCGTGACCGCAACAGGGTGATTCGCATCGATGCCCGCGCGCACAAGGTGACCGCCGCATGGTCCACCGCACCCTGCAAGCAGCCTACAGGGCTGGCCTACGACGCAAAGGACCGGCGCATATTCGTCGGGTGCCGCGGAGACAGACCGGTACTTGCGGTACTCAATGCGGACTCCGGAAAGGTGGTCTCGATAATCGAAATCGGCCGCGGTAACGACGGCGTGGTGTACGCGCCGCAAACGCACAGGATCTACGCGTCCAATGGTGTGGATGCCAATGTGGTGGTCATTGATCAGACAGGTGCTAACACCTACCGGCTGGACCAGGCCATCACGACACGACCGATGGCCAGAACCATGGCGCTCGATGCAAAGCGCGACCAGATCTACCTGGTCACGGCCCAGGGCGCGGTCGACCCGGCAAGGAAAGTGGATCGCGCCGTGGCACCGTTTTATCCAAATATCTATTTTGACAATACATTCGTCGTGCTCACGTACGGAAAGTCACCGACCGTGAAACCATCTGTGCATTGAGGATTACTCCTTGGCAGCAGGGGACTGTGATGGACATTGGCCTGCACCGGGAGAATCTACCGGTTGCATAGCCTTCGAGCACTTCAGATTCAACTGTACGACCTGATACTGAACAGGGGAAGTTTGTGATATGAGCGATACATCCGTTGCATCCATAGGCGCCCGACTGGACCGGTTGCCTTCTTCGAGAGTCGTCTGGACCATCGTTGTCCTGATTTCGCTCGGTGGCATATTCGAGTTCTACGATTTGTTCTTCACCGGTTACGTGGCGCCTGGAATGATCCGTTCCGGGTTGTTCACGCCGTCGTCGCTGGGTTTCTTTTCCAGCTTCGCTGCCATTCGGGTCTCGGGCTTCGGTACCTTCGTGTTTTGCACCTTTGCGGGCTTGTGGGTCGGCGTGGTGCTTTTCGGGCAGCTGGCGGATCGCTTCGGGCGGCGGCCGGTGTTCACCTGGTCGCTGATCTGGTACGTGGTCTGCACCGCAATCATGGCGTTCCAGCAAACCGGAGAGATGCTCAACGTATGGCGTTTCATTGCCGGCGTAGGTTTCGCGGTGCAGTTGGTGACCATCGACACCTACATCTCCGA
>NZ_JAQIBU010000240.1 GCF_027858935.1 Oleiagrimonas sp.
TGATGCGCAGGCTCGACTCGCAGCACAATGCGCACAACCAGGCCCTGGACACCGGCATGCCGACCATCGGTTCGGAAGAGTAACGCGCACCTCATGCATGACCCCAAAGGCCGCCGGCATCTCCGGCGGCCTTTGTTTTCGCGCTAGCATGTCTTCAGATGCCAAGACGACACCCGATGATCCCCAGAGTCCTGACCCACAGCACCGGCCCACGGGCCCTGACCCGCTCGCTGGCCTGGCTGCGCATGAGCGCCATCATCGGCCAGTGTGTTGCGGTGCTGGTGGTCGCGCTCGAACTGCACATGCCGATTGCCGTGCTGCCCCTGCTGCTCGGGGTATGTGCCCTGACGGTATTCGCGGTATTCGCCGCGTGGCGACTGCAGCATTCCTGGCCGCTCACCGAACTCGAATGCATCGGCCATATCCTGGTCGACACCCTGGTACTGGGTTACCTGCTGTACCTTACCGGCGGCGCCAGCAACCCCTTCATTACTCTGCTGCTGGTGCCGATCGCACTCAGCGCTGCGGCCCTTTCGACCACGGCCGTGCTTGCCGTAGCCGTGATCTGCGGCATGGCCTACCTGGTGTTGTTGCGATGGTCGGTACCGCTGCCGGAAATTCGTGAGTTCGGTTTCAACGATTTCCGGCTGCACGTAGCCGGGATGGCGGTGAATTTCGTGATCATGGCGATCCTGCTGGGGCTTTTCATCAATCGCCTCGCCAGCGCCCTGCGCGAGCAACAGGTCGAGGTGCGGCGGATCCGGGAACGGGCGCTGCGCAACGAGGGCATCCTGGCCATCGCCACCCAGGCGGCCAGTGCGGCGCACGAGATGAACACCCCGCTATCGACCATGCGTACGTTGCTACCGGAACTGCGCCATGACCACGCCGGTGATGCACAACTGGACGAGGACCTGGCCCTGCTGGAAGATCAGGTCGACCGCTGCCGCACCAGTCTTCGCGAGATGGTCAGTCTGGGCAAGGCACAGTTGTCGGACATTCCGGAAACAACCTCGTTGGGCGTGTTCGTCTACGGCTGTCTGGAGCGCTTCCGCCTGCTGCGACCGGAAGCGGATATCCAGCTCGACATGGACGCCGATCCCGAGCTCGTGCTCCGCCTGCAGCCGGGCCTGAACCATGCCCTGATCAATCTTCTCAACAATGCTGCCGACGCCTCGGCAACGCGCGAAAGCGAGCAAGTCTTCCTTGACGTCTCTGTCCAGGACTCCTGGCTGGAACTGGCGGTGCGCGATCACGGGCCGGGCATATCCGACCTCGATGCGCTTACCGGACTGGGCATCACGGGCAAGCAGTCAGGCCTGGGCCTGGGCCTGGCGCTGGCCGAGGCAACGGCGGAGCGCATGGACGGGGAACTGGTGGCAATCAACACCGAATACGGTGCTGAAATCCACTTGCGTCTACCACTCACCGGCGCCTGATATACCCTTTGCGCAGATCCATTTCACGTAAATGCATCCTATGTCCGTGAGTCCTCGGGTACACTGACCGACTTATGGATGCAGTCTCCAAGACGCTACTGATCGTTGACGACGACGCCACCTTCGCCCGCGTGCTGGGCCGGGCGCTCGGCTCGCGTGGCTTTACGGTCGAGACCGTAGGCGACGTCCAATCCGCACTGACCCAGGCACGGCGGATGCAGCCGAAATACTGCGTGCTGGACCTGAAACTCGGTGATAGCAATGGGCTGCAGCTGATTCCCCAGTTGCGCACAGTGGCGCCGCACATGCGGATCCTGTTGTTGACCGGTTATGCCTCGATCGCCACGGCCGTGGAAGCCATCAAGCGCGGCGCACACGATTATCTGTCCAAACCGGTGGATGCCGATGCAGTGGTCCGGGCCTTGATGGACAACGAGAACGATGCGGGCAACAGCGACAACGACGTGGAAACCCCCGACGCACCGCTGCCGCTGCGCCGGCTCGAATGGGAACATATCCAGCGCGTGCTGAACGAGTGCGACGGCAACATCTCCGAAACCGCACGCCGCCTGGGCATGCACCGGCGAACCCTGCAGCGCAAGCTGGCCAAACGACCGGTGCGCGAGCGTCCGGCTTCGCCGGACTGAACGCGACAACCCGGCTTCAGGCCTTGCTGCTGGCGCGGTCCAGCACCTGCATGTCCGAATCATCCAGATCCAGCTTGGCAGCGGCGACCAACTCGCCAAACTGCTTGAGGCTGGTCGCACTGGCGATCGGTGCGGTGATGCCGGGCCGGGCCATCAGCCAGGCCAGCGCCACCTGTACCGGACTGGCGTCATGGCGTGCGGCCACGTCGTCCAGCGCACGCAGCACGATCAACCCGTGCGCGTTCAAATACTTCTCCACCATGCCGCCGCGCGCACGCCCTTCCAGGTCCTCCGGATTGCGGTACTTGCCGCTCAGGAAACCGGCCGCCAGCGCGAAATAGCTGATCACACCCACCTCTTCGCGCAGCGCCAGGGGCTGCAGGTCGCGCTCGTATTCCTCGCGCTGCATCAGGCTGTATTCGGGCTGCATGCTCTCGTAGCGGGGCAGATCGTGGGCGGAGCTGACCTCGAGCGCCTCGCTGAACTGCTTCGCGCTGAAGTTGGACGCGCCGATCGCGCGCACCTTGCCTTCCTCGATCAGCCGCGCGAACGCGCCCAGCGTCTCGGCCTGCGGCACATCCGGATCAAATTCGTGCGCCTGGTACAGATCGATGGTCTCCACGCCCAGGCGTCGCAGCGAGTCCTCGGCCGCAGCGCGAATGGTGTCCGGCGCCAGGCCGCGGTGCGTGCTCCACTTGGCCACCTTGGTCGCGATGATCACATCGTCGCGCTTGCCGCTCTGGCGAAGCCATTTGCCGATCATGGTTTCCGATTCGCCGCCGGAATGGCCCTCGACCCATTGCGAATAGACATCAGCGGTGTCGATGAGATTGAACCCCGCCTCGACGAAGGCATCCAGCAGCGTGAACGAGGTGGACTGGTCCGCCGTCCAGCCGAACACGTTGCCGCCGAACGCCAGCGGCGCGACCTTTAGACCCGAACGACCCAGCTGTCGATAATTCATTGTCATGCCTCGCAAGTGTGTTTCATGACCAACCAGCGTGGAGGCCACCACAGCCGCGTGTCAAACCGACCCCGAATTCAATTCGCAGGCGTCCCGGCGGACTTCTCAGGCAGCAAGGGCTCCAGCGCGGCCCAGACATTGGCTAGCACCAAGGGCTCGCCGGCTGCGGTGGGATGCAGGCCATCCGCCTGCATCAGCCTGGGTTTCAGGGCTACACCCTTGAGCAGGAATGGCACCAATGCGGTGTGATATTCCGCGGCGAGATCCAC
>NZ_JAQIBU010000352.1 GCF_027858935.1 Oleiagrimonas sp.
AACGGCTAGTTGGCATGAAGCATGCATGTGTCTGTCCTGCACCCTCGCCGGGCATAGGTTCCGCAGGAAGCGGGCTGAGGCGGGTTTCAGGGGCCGGCCGCGCGCCGGCGAGGGGTAGCACCGATTGGCCAGTTCGGCAATCCGATGCCCCTTGGACAGGGCAGAGGGAGGATCTGGCACCCGGCGGTCCTCAGGAACAGGGGGAATCCAGGATGACCATGTGCCGGGTGCCAGAAACTTTTCAACTCATGAACGAGCGGCAGCGATTGCCGCTCGTTGCGTATGCGCGATGCCGAACGCCAATCTTGAGGTATCGGCGATGAACCTCGTATGACCTTCGAACGCAACCTTTTAAGCCTACTAGACGTTATCGGCACTTTACGACGCAGAGCGTCAACTTGCCATAGGAAAAAAGGTCACAGGCAGGCCATGGCAGGCATTCAGTGCGATTGGCACGCTTGATGCATGTAGCTCCATATCCAAGACAACGCGATAAACAGGGGTACCACCATGCTTAGCAACGAACAGCGCATCAACGACTCTCAGGCACTGCATCACGATTTGCGGATCGAAATGGGCCGCGTCGAACTGGCCATGGAAACCCTGGCACTGCAGTCCGGCGAGGATGCCTCCCTGCGCCAGCAGCGTCTGGAGACCCGCATGTCCAAGTTGCAGGAAGCCCTGCGCCGTCTTCCGGCCTGATCCGTCCCCGGTGGTCCGCGCCGCTGGTTCAACGGTTCCGGGCATGCAATCACCTTGGCGCAGCGCGGAAGCTTGCAAATCAGCTGGGCATCCGACTACCCGAGGGGTTGAACCATAAAAAAGCCATTCCGGCAAGGGAATGGCTTTTTTGATGGTTCAGGTGCTCAAGACCAGGGTTACGCTACGGGCCTGGGCCGGTAAATCAATGTCGACGCCAGTTTTGCCTCTTCCGGGACGGTGGCGGGTTGTCGCGTGGATCATGCCGGGGCTGGTTTGATGATGATGGGCGCGCACGGGGCTGGGGTTGCGGCGCAGCCTGTGGGCGCCGTGCAAAGTTGGGCGACGGCTGCCACGAACGATTGACCCGGGGATTGTCGTAAGGACGGCGGGTGGCGTCTTCCCGGCGATAGCGATCCTGTGGCCTGTTGTGGAATCGGTCGGCGGCCGGGTCGCTCAGCCGTTCGTGTCCCGTGTAGCGCTCATGATCGCGATGGTCACCTCGCGCATCATGCTCCCGGTAGTCTCCGTCTCGTCCATGCTCGTAATACACATGAGTGGAGACCGGCCCCCAGTAGCCATAGGGAGCGCCGTAACCGTAACCGTCGACGTAGCCATTACCGTAGTCGTATGGATATCCGTTGTAGTAGCCCTGAATGCGGTTCGCAGTGTAGCCGGAGTGCTGGTAATAATAGCCATCGGCACCACCGCTGTAGTGGTAGGCGGGCGTCAGGACGCAGCCACTGAGCATGGCAAGCAGGGCAGGCAGTGCAAGGACGGAACGCATTTTCATGAGCGGTACCTCGTGCATGCGCGACCGGGGTCGCATTCGCGTACATACGAATCTAATGCGGCGATGGTTAATGCAGCATGCACAAGGTCTCAGCCTTCCAGTGCGCGATGCAGGATGTCGTTCAGGTCAACGGAAAGTTCCGGTGAGGCGGCCAGTGCCGCGAGCGCGGCGTGCGCGGCTTCCCGGCGAACAGGTTCCAGCCGCTGCCAGCCGTTGAAGGCTCCGGCAAGACGCGCGGCCACTTGCGGATTGAGTGCGTCCAGTTGCGCCAGTTTTTCGGTCAACAGCAGATAACCTGCGCCGTCGGTACGATGGAAGCCACTCGGGTTCATGCGCGCATAGCTGCCCAGCAGGGCGTTGACACGATTCGGGTTGCGCAGGGTGAAGATCGGATCCTGGAGCAGCCCGCGCACCCGCTGAAGTGCCGCTCCACCCGGCACTTCAGCCTGCACAGCGAACCATTTGTCCAGCGCAAGCGGCAGGTGTTGGTGACGCTTGCGGAACGACGCCAGGGCCGCTTCGCCGGCATCGCTGCCCAGCAGGACACGCAGGGCATTGAGCCGATCCGTCATGTTGCCGGCCTGCCGGAACAGCATCTGGGCCCGGTCCATGGCACGCGTGGAATCCACCATGGTCAGCAGTTCCAGCACCTGACGCTTGAGACGACGGCGGGCCTGTGACAGCGCATCCAGCGAGTCATCGGCTACGGACTGCAGGGCATCAAGCCGCTGCAGCAGGCGCCCGGCACCGATACGTCCAGCCAGAGCGCTAAGCAGATGTTGGCGGCTGGCGTGGATGGTGTCGGGATCGACCTGCTCGATACGCTCGGACAGTTCGATTTCACCGGCGGGGTTCAGCAACTCTGCCAGCAGCGCCGGATCCATGGATGCATCGTCAAACAGGTCGGACAGAACTTCGGTCCAGACGTCCAGGGCCGGATTGTCCGATACGCCCGAATGGGCGCTATCGAAGGCACATGCAGCCAGTTGTTGTCCGGCGGCCCAGCGGTCGTAGCCGGAAGGGTCCGAGCGCAGCAGGATGGCCAGATCGCTCGGTGGCAGGTCATGATCCAACTGTACCGGTGCCGAAAAACCGCGCAACAGTGAGGCGACTGGTGCTTCGGCAAGGTCTTCGAATATGAAGCTGCGCTCGACGGTGTCGAGGATCAGCACGCGGTCGTTTTCGCCGGGTGTGGCGTCGGTATCGAGGCGCAAAGGCAGGGTTTTCCCTTGCCGGTCGAACAGGGCCATGCGTACCGGTATCGGCAAGGGCTGCTTGTCCTTCTGTCCCGGTGTGGCAGGGGTATGTTGGCGCAGGGTCAGCACGTACTGCCGCTTTGCGGCATCCCAGGTGCCTTTGGCGTGCAGGCGTGGCGTGCCGGCCTGACCGTACCAGGCCAGGTACGGCATCAAGTCCATGTCGTTGGCGTTGCCGAGCGCGGCGAGGAAATCCTCCAGGGTGGCTGCTTCTCCGTCATGCCGCTCGAAATACAGGTCCATGCCGCGGCGGAAGCCTTCCTCGCCGAGACGGCCCGCCAGCATGCGCACCAGCTCGGCACCTTTTTCGTACACGGTCGCGGTGTAGAAATTGTTGATCTCGCGGTACGCATTCGGACGCACGGGATGGGCCAGTGGTCCGGCATCCTCGGTGAACTGCCTGCGCTTGAGCAGGGCAATGTCCTCGATGCGCTTGATCGGTGGTGAGTTCATCTCGGCCGAGAAGCTCTGCTCGCGGAATACCGTAAGGCCTTCCTTCAGGCTGAGCTGGAACCAGTCGCGGCAGGTGACGCGGTTGCCGCTCCAGTTGTGGAAGTACTCATGGGCGACGACGGCCTCGACATGACGGTATTCATCGTCCGTGCTCATGTCCGGGTCGGCCAGCAGGTACTTGGCGTTGAAAATGTTCAGTCCCTTGTTTTCCATCGCTCCCATGTTGAAGTCCTGGGTTGCCACGACGTGGAACACGTCCAGGTCGTAGTTGCGGCCATAGGTGCGTTCGTCCCAGCGCATGGCGCGTTCCAGCGCGTCCATGGCGTAGCCGCACTGGCCAATGGCATCGGGTTCCGCCCACAGGTGCAGCATCACGGCGCGGCCTTCGGCGGTGGTGTAGGGACGGCTGATCCGTTCCAGGCGTCCGGCCACAAGCGCGAACAGGTAGCTGGGTTTGGGGTGTGGATCGACGAAGCGGGCCCAGTGACGGCCATCATCCAGTTCGCCGGAACCGTCCGGATTGCCTCCGGCCAGAAGCACCGGGAAGCGCTCGCGATCCGCACGCAGGGTGACCGTGAAGCGGGTCAGTACGTCCGGACGGTCAGGGAAAAAGGTGATGTGGCGAAAACCCTCGGCCTCGCACTGCGTCAGCAGGAACCCCGCCTCGCTGGATCCGGACAGGTACAGGCCCTCAAACGCGGTATTGGCCGACGGGTGCACGCGAACCAGTGTTTCCAGCACACTGCCGTCGCCTGCACCCTCGACCACAAGCTCGGCCGACTCCGGATCGTAGGCGGTGACGGCAAGGGCCGTGCCGTCGAGTTTCAGCTCCAGCAGCTCCAGCGCCTCGCCGTCCAGACGCAAAGGCGTGTCTTGCCCGCCATGCAGGACCATGCGGGCATGTACGAGCGTACTTTCAATGCCCAGATCGAACGCCATCTCCAGTTCGGAGACCCGCCAGGCGGGTTTCTGGTACTCGTCCAGACGGATGGGGATGGTGGTTGTAGCTTCGCGCATAAAAACCCCAAGTTGCGGGAATGTAGGGGGAAACAGAGGTAAAAGGTACCATGGGCTCCCCTGATAGATGCTGACCACCGGTTATGAATGCAAGTGTGAGCGAGACTCCGGAGCCCGTGGTGGCGCTACCCGATATCCACGCCATCCGCGCCGCAGCTGCGCGTATTGCGGGTCATGCACGGGTGACTCCGGTCATGCGCAGTGATGCCCTGGACGCTCTGACCGGCGCGCGTTTGCACTTCAAGTGCGAGCATCTCCAGCGCGGAGGAGCGTTCAAGTTCAGGGGCGCCTGCAATGCGGTCTGGTCGCTGCGTGAGGATGAAGTTGAACGCGGAGTTGTGACCCACAGTTCCGGGAACCATGGCCTTGCGCTGGCATTGGCCTCGGCCACCCGCGGCATGCAGGCACACATCGTGATACCCGAGGGCGCGGTACGCTCCAAGGTCGAAGCGATCGAAGCGGTCGGTGCCCGCATCCATCGCTGTGCACCGACACAGGCTGCACGGGATGCGATGGCCGCTCGAATCCGGGTACAGACCGGAGCCCTGCTGGTGCATCCGTATGCCGATACCAGGGTCATCGCCGGCCAGGGAACGCTGGCGCTGGAACTGTTGGGCAATACCCCTTTGCTGGACGTGTTGCTGACGCCTGTGGGCGGTGGCGGTCTGGCCGCTGGGGTGGCGATCGCCGCGCACGCGCTGGTTCCGGGTATGGCCATGGTGGCCGCCGAGCCGGCCGGTGCCGATGATGCAGCGCGCTCCCTGGCGGCGGGTCGGCGCATCACCGATGTCGTGCCCGACACCTGTTGCGATGGTCTGCGTGCAACCATCGGCGCGCCCAACCTCGAGGCCTTGCAGCGGCATCGCACGCAGGTGTTGATCGTCGATGACGCGCAGACGATCAAGGCGATGCGCCTGTTGTGGCAACACCTCAAGCAGGTCGTGGAGCCCTCCAGCGCTACGGTCCTGGCTGCCGTGATCGCATATCCGCAGGTCTTTGCCGGCCGCCGCATCGGTGTGGTCCTGACCGGCGGCAACATCGATATGGATGCCCTGTCCTGGGGACATGCCGCCCGGGACTGAGTCGAAACCGCCACATTCGACGCGGACCCGAGTCGGGATGCATCCAGACCCTGTCCCATTGCGTAAGTGGGAGTGAATGATCCGAGGCTGCACCCGGATCGTGCACAGAGTGCGTGTTGGTCAACCTCCGGTTTGCCTTCAGACGCGCAACTCATGTTTAAAAAAAACAGGGATCCAACCATGCATTATCATCATTACAACCTCGAGCTCGTGGTGCTTTCGTACATCGTTTCGGTACTGGGCTCGTTCACTGCGCTCAAGCTGATTGCCGGTCTTTCGCATGCCAGCAATGCGCGGCAGCGGAGCATGACGCTGGTCACTGCCAGTGGCGTGATGGGCGTTGGTGCCATCTGGGCCATGCATTTCATCGCCATGCTGGCCTGCCGCATGCCGGTGCCGGTCACCTATGACGCCACGCTCACCGCGGTATCGGCATTGGTCGCGGTCGTGGCTTGCCTGATCGGCCTGTCACTCACTTCGCGCGGCGATCACTCCATGCTCACCCTGGTGACCTCGGGCACATACATGGGCATAGGTGTGGCGGCCATGCATTACCTGGGGATGTACGCCATGCGCATGCCCGCGGCGACGGTCTACGACGGCGGGACCGCGGCCTTGTCGGTGGTGATCGCCATCCTGGCCTCGATTGCCGCCTTGTGGATCGGTTCCAAGCGGCGCGGCACCCTGCAGACCCTGGTCGGTTCGCTGATCATGGGAGTCGGGGTTTGCGGCATGCACTACATGGGCATGGCCGCCGCCAAGTTCGTGCCCGGTCAGATTGGCGCGACGGCGATCCGGCGGGGTGATCTGGGCGGACAATATCTGGGCCTGATCATTTTCGGTGTGGTCTTCACCCTGCTGGTGCTGGTGCTGTTGGATTCCATTCGTCGCCAGCGCACATTTGCCACCGGTTTGTAAGCCTGGCCCGCGCCGGGTTTGTCAGGTCCGGCGGGCAACGCAATCAAGCGTCGGCCGCCGCTGCATCCCGCTTTTTTCCGATGCCGCTGACCGCTAGCAATCCACAGGCGATCAGCGCGATGCCGATGCTTTCCCACAGGTCGGGTCGCTCATGCAGGATGACCCAGGCCATCAGCACCGCGGTCACCGGAACGGCCAGGCTGGACAGGCCGGCGACCGTGGTCGGCAGCCGCTGCACCACGAACAGCCACAGCAGCCAGGCCAGGCTGGACGCCATGACCACGCTGTAGGTCAGGCCTGCGATGAATGCAGGCGTCCAGTCGATCGTGCGCGAGGGCACCAGCAGGGCCACAACGCCCAGTGCCAACGCGCCGATCAGCATCTGCCAGGCGGTGAATACCAGCGGTCCGGGGGCATGACGCTCGAACATGCGCTTGCTGAGCACGGTGCCCAGGGCCCAGCAGATACCACCGCCCACAGCCAGCAGTGCGCTGTGCAGGCTGCCCAATCCGTTCCAGGGCTCCAGTACGAACAACAGGCCCGCCGCAGCCAGTGCCAGTCCAAGCCATTGCCGTGATGTAGGGCGTTCGGACAGCAGCAGCCAGGCGATCAGCACCACCCAGAACGGCATGGTGTAGGCCAGCAGCGACACATGTCCCGCCCCGCCGCTGGTCAGCGCCAGCTGTGCCAGCGCCTGGAAACCGGTGGTTTGCGTGAGGCCGATCAGCACGGTCAGCAGCAGCGGCGGCGGATGCAGCGACTTGCGCTGGATCGCCAGTACCGCAAACAGGACCGCTGCGCCGCCGAGATAGCGCAGCGCGGCAAAATCGAATGGCCCTGCGTAGCGCAGGACCTGTTTCATGACGATCCAGCTGTAGGCCCAGACCAGCACCAGGGCGAGCAGGGCAAACAGGGCTTGGCGGCGGGCATGCGAAGGATTCATCGCCCTAGCGTACAGGTTCGAGTCAAGGGCTCGCGATATCCTGAGGGCCCAAGGAACGACCGGAGTCGAACATGCAACGCTGCCCCTGGGCCGCCCAGAGCGAAATCGAACGGGACTACCACGATCACGAATGGGGCGTGCCGCTGCACGATGATCGCAAGCTGTTCGAGTTCCTGTGTCTGGAGGGTGCACAGGCCGGTCTGTCGTGGCGCACGGTGCTGCAGAAGCGGGCGCGCTACCGGCAGGTGTTTCATGAATTCGGGATCGCGAAAGTCGCCGCCATGACCGACCGTGATCTGCAAAGGCGGCTCGAGGATCCGGGCATCATCCGCAATCGCATGAAGGTGCATGCCTTTCGCGACAATGCGCGCGTGGCCCTGGCGGTGATCGACGCCTACGGCAGCCTGGACCAATATTTCTGGTCGTTCGTCGACGGATCGCCGGCGCTCAACCGCTGGCAGGATTCCAGCCAGGTTCCGGCTACCACGCCGGTTTCCGAGCACATGAGCAAGATCCTGAAAAATCGTGGTTTCCGTTTCGTCGGGCCGACCATCTGCTATGCCTTCATGCAGGCCACCGGCATGGTCAACGACCACCTCACCGGCTGTTTCCGCCATCGCCAGGTGGCGTGTGAGTCCTCCTGACCGTCGGACTCAGCGTCGACGCGAACCGCGCAGCTGGTCCAGCGAAAAGCTGGCCACCTCGCCGCCACCGGCGGTGCGTCGTGGCTGGCCGGTCGGCGGCCCCCATGCGTGCGCGGTGACCACTTCCCAGGTCGCCGGGATGCGTCCGTCAACGCGCATCTTCTCGTACTGCTCGAGCATGCGCCGCCAGCGCGCCTTGCCGGTCAGCCCACGCGTCCGGGCTTGATCGGCATGGGTTGCGCCCAGACCCTTCAGGTCACGTGCCAATGCCGCCGGTTCGGCATAGGTAAGGGTGTAATGATCCACATCCAGCACCGGGTCGCGCAGGCCTGCGGCAAGCATCGCGTCGCCCAGGTCGTGCATGTCCAGGAAGCGTCCCACGTGCGAATCCTGATCGGTTTCGGCCCAGGCTGCACGAAGTTCACGCAGGGTGTCCGGGCCAAAAGTGGACAGCGCCAGAAAGCCTCCCGGCTTCAGTACGCGTACGCATTCGGCAAACAGCGCGGCGAGGTCGTCGCACCACTGGATGCATAAATTCGAGTGCAGCATGTCGACCGTGTGGTCGGCCAGCGGCAGCCGGGTCGCCTCGCCGGCCACGCGCTGGAAGCGGCGACGCCACCGGCTGTGCCTGCGCGCCTGTTGCAGCATCGGCACGGCGAGATCCATGGCGATCACCTGCGCCTTCGGGTAGCGCTGTTTCAGCAAGGCGCTCCCGCGTCCGGTGCCGGCACCCAGGTCAAGCACGCGCTGCGGCGATTCCAGGCAGAAGTCCAGGCGTTCGAGCAGCACGCTCTGTACCTCGCGTTGCAGCACGTCGTGCTGTTCATAGGTCTGCGCGGCGCGGCCAAAGGCGCGGCGGATGTGCGCCTGGTTGAGCTGGAAGCCACTCATGGGTTGCACCTTGCAAGCCACGGATCAAGCGCGTCGATCACGGCATCGGTGAAGCCCAGGAACGCGGCATGGCCGGCATGCCGGATGCAGGTGTGGGTGCCTCCGCACTGCCCTGCCGCCCATTCCATGCCGGCGGCCGGCACCAGACGGTCCCGGCCTCCGGCGATCCAGACGCTGGGTTGTGTGAGGTCGGGCATCCGCGGGCGCAGGTCAGTGTGGTCGAGCAGCTCCAGGCCCTGTTTGAGCACGCGCTTGTCCGGTTCGCCAAAGCTGAACACGTCCTTGCGCAAGTGGCGGATCTCGTCACGTGCATGCGAGCTGCCCATGGCCTCCAGGGCCAGAAAGCGGTCCAGGGTCTTGCGGTAATCAACATCCAGGTCGGTGCCGAATTGTTCGAAGACGTCTTTTTCCACTCCGTGCGGCCAGTCCGGGCCGCGCACGAAGCACGGGGAACTGGACACCATCGCCAGGCCGGTGATCCGGTCGGGATAATCAAGCGCGGCAGTGAGTGCGATCAGGCCGCCCATGGACCAGCCCAACCAGGCCGCCGGCGGCGTGGCGTCAACAATTGCGCGTGCGCAGGCGGAGGCTTCCAGGGGCACCGCGCAGTCGCGCGAATGGCCATGGCCGGGCAGGTCGACCACATGCAGTGTGCACCTGGCTTCCAGTTGCTGGCACAGCGGCTCGAATATCGCGCCATGCATGGCCCAGCCATGCAGCAGGACCAGGTGGGTATCACCGTGGCCGCGGGTTTTAATGTACAGATCTGACATGGATTCGATGCTGAATGGGGGATGGATGTCGAGCGCAAACCTGGGTCATGCCCGTCCGTCGGATATAGAGGCGGAGCTTGCATGCGGCAAGCGGGACAGGGTGTCGAGCAGGTGGTCGATGTCCTGGTCCCGGTGTCCGGCCGAAAGGGTGATGCGCAGTCGCGACTGACCCCGGGGCACGGTCGGTGGTCGGATCGCGGGGATTAGAAACCCCGCCGTTTCCAGCACCTGCGCGTCGCGTATGGCGGCTTCGGCATCGGCCAGCAGCAGCGGCTGGATCGGTGTATCCGAAGGCATCAGCGTGAGACCCAGTTGCGCGGCGCCCTTGCGGAATCGAGCGATGTGCCCGCGCAGGATCTCGCGCCGGTCATCGGCGGCGCGGGCGATGCGCACAGCCGCGGATGTGGCCGCGGCCAGGGCCGGTGGCATCGCGGTGGTGTAGATGTAACTGCGCGCGAATTGCACCAGGCCCTCGATCAAGTCGGCCGGTCCGGCGACAAAGGCACCGGCGCACCCAAGGGCCTTGCCCAGCGTGCCCATGAGCACCGGCACCTGCGACTGGGACAGGCCGGCTGCCGCGATACTTCCGGCGCCCTGCGGTCCGAGCACGCCGAGGCCATGGGCGTCGTCGACCATGAGTGTGGCCTGCTGGCGCGCGCA
>NZ_JAQIBU010000001.1 GCF_027858935.1 Oleiagrimonas sp.
ACTTTCTGGCTGACGGCTTCCAGTGCGGGCTTGATCGTCTCCAGGGCCTGCGCGTCACCGGCAGCGACCACGTTCAGGGTGCCCGCGGCGGCCATGTCCGGTCGCCCGAAAACCGGTGCGGCGACGTAGTGGACGCCGTGGTCGGCATGCGACTGCTGCAGTGCGCGGGCAAGATCGACCGATATGGTGGCGTGATTGACGTGAATAGCATCTTTGCCCATGGCTTCCAGCGCACCGTGGTCCAGGAACACGGACTTCAGCGCGGCATCGTCCGCAAGCATGCTCATGACCACGTCATGGGATGCGGCTTCGGCCGCACTTGAAGCGACTTTTGCGCCTTGCTCAGCCAGTGCGCGCGTGGCGTCCTTCGAGCGGTTCCAAACCGTCACCTCATGTCCAGCCTTCAGCAGGTTTCCGGCCATGCCGGTACCCATGGCGCCCAGTCCGATGAATCCGATCTGCATGTTGCCTCCTTACATGATCCAGTACGTATCAAACGAGTATTGTCCCATGCGGCATCTGAACCTGCGGTCACGCGATTCCAACACGATGCACAACGGCATACGCTTTGCATCCACCGAAGCCGAGCTCGATGCCGCGGTGAAGGTCGCGCACTAAAAGGACCGCCCGGTATCGGCGCACGCCACCACGGCGGCCGGCATGCGCAACGCGGTGCTGGCGGGCGTGGACAACATCAAGCACGGTTACGGCGGCACGCCCGAGGTCTTTGTCCTGATGAAAAAGCGCGGCGTGGCCTATATGCCCGCGTTGGAGGTCCAGACGGCCTATGCGCAGCACTTCCACGGCTGGAAGCCGGGGCAGCCGCCCACCGTAGACATGCAACAGTCCGCGCATGGCTTTCAAGCTTGCGCTTGCCGCTGGCGTGACCATTGGCAACGGCAGCGACGTGGGGGTGTTCACCCACGGTACCAACTACAAGGATCTGGAGTGGATGGTGCGTGACCGCATGACGCTGGCGCAGGCGCTGCTTGCCGCCACCGCGGTGGACGCAAAGATACTCGGCAAGCAGGGCCACTTCGGGCAGCTGCGACCCGGACTCGACGCGGACATCATCGCCGTTCGCGTTGACCCCAACCGGGGTATCCAGGCGCTGCGAAACGTGCCTTTCGTGATGATGGGCGGGGTGATCTACAAGCAGCCGTGATTGTCTGCGCCCGGCTCAGGGCATGAACCTGCGGGCCCAGGGTCAAGCGCCGCGGGCGCGAATGAGGGTGCCCATGACCTTAACCCGTCTTTCAGCGGCCGGCGTTTTCCGCGTTGGCGATGGCGATCAGCTGGCCGGCAACCGATGCCAGGTCCGGACCGATGATGTCTGGTCGTTCTCCGGCAGGATGCAGCGTCGATTCCCCCCGGGCCACGAATGCTGCTGCGCAGCCCGCACGCATGGCGCCGGTGACATCCCAGTCGTGCGCGGCCACCAGGCGCATGTCCGATGGATCGCAATCCAGCGCAGTGGACGCCACCGCGTACGCTTCCGGGTGCGGCTTGAATTTTTTTGCCTTGTCCACCGAAAGCACATGCGTGAACAGCGGGGTCAGACCGGTCCGCTTGAATTGTGCATCCACCGTGCGTTGCGGCGAGTTGGTCAGTGCGGTCAAGGTGAACCCGTTCGCGCGCAACTGCTCCAGTGCCGCGGGGACCTCCGGATGCGGCGTCAGCATGGCGATGGTATCGAACAATGCAGTACTCGAGGATTCATCCAGGGTGACCCCCCGATGCAGGGCAAGCGCCTCAAGGCTGTCTTCGGCCAGTTCGGCGAAATCGAGGTAGCGGCCAGAGAGGGTCGTGACCATGGACCATTGCAGCATGCTGGAAAACCAGGAGGCACGCAGAGTGGGATCGCCAAACAGCGACTCGAACACCGCGTCCAGCGGCGAGAGATCAAGCAGGGTTTCATTGACATCGAAGACCAGGTTGCGGGGTGCCATGGGGTTTCCGTATTCAGGCGAGCGGGTTGCGTGAAGCGGTCAACGGTTTCCCGGGCACATTCATGCCGGATCGAAAGAAACATGATCGTGCGAGAATTCATGCAGGTAGGCAAGGAAGTCCTGACTGGACATCGGTTTGCCTATGGCGAAGCCCTGCAGGTGCTGACAACCATGATCCTGCAGGAACTGTGCCTGCGCTTGCGTTTCGACACCTTCGGCGACGACCGGAAGTCCGAATTCCATGCCGATCGCAAGAATGGTGCGGACCAGTGCGGCATCCTTGCTGTGTTCGGGCAGGTTGCGGATGAAGCTCTGGTCCATCTTGATGCCATCCAGGTCAAAGTTCTTGAGATAGCCCAATGATGAATAGCCCGTGCCGAAATCATCCATGTAGACACGGAAACCATTGCCCTGCAGCGTCGCAAGAGTGGACCGTTTGTCCGCAGTATTGTCCATCAGCAGGCTCTCGGTGATTTCGAGCACGATGCGTTGTGGAGACAGTCCTTCCTCGGACACCATATTCGTCAGATGCTCGGCCAGACGGGGATTCCTGAACTGACGTGCCGACAGGTTGACAGCGACGCTAAGCTCCGCGAAGCCGGCTTTTTCCAGCATCAGGATGTGTCTGCATGCCTGGCGCAGCATGTGCTCGGAAAGCATTTCGATCTGCCCTGAACGTTCGGCGACAGCGATGAACTGTTGCGGTCCTATGGGCGGTGCATCCCCCCGTGGCCAACGGGCGAGGGTTTCCATTGATACGATCTTGCGGCTTCTTGTTTCGATGATGGGTTGGAAATGAGCCTCGAATTCGTCCTGGTCCAGGGCTTTGTGGATGTCTGCGGCCAGGGCGATGAACTGTTTCGTCTCGCGTTCGGCACCGATCTCGAATAATTGAAAGGTGTTACCGCCAGCTTGTTTGGCCACGCCGAGCGCAATCTCGGCATGACGCAAAAGGGTTGAAACCGTATTGCCATTGGCCGGGTAGCAGGCAAGACCGGCGCTTGCGGTCAGGTGAATATGCTCGTCGAGGCCATCCTCGCCGGCATAGAAAGCGTCCACGAAGGTGCTCGCAATGAGCACGGCTTCCTCCTCCTGTTCCAGGTTGGCCAGCATGATGGCAAAGGTGTCGCTGGTAAGGCGGCTGAGGTGCGCATCGGGGCCGGCATGTTCGGTCAGCCATTGCCCGGCATTTCTCAGGATTTGGTCCCCGACACTGTGTCCCAGGGATTGGTTGATGTCGGCGAACTGGTCGATACTGACCAGGAGTACACAGAGGATGTCGGTCTCCGGATCAGCTGCGCCCAAGGCCTGCTGCACACTCTCCTCGAACAGGATGCGGTTGGGCAGGCCGGTGATCGGGTCATACTTCAATACATCGCGCAGCTTGCGTTCGTATTCCCGGATGGCGGAGACGTCCGAGAACGTGGCGACATAGTGCGGCTGTTCCGGTACCGGGCTCTCGATGCGGGTCAAGGAGCCGAAAATAGGGTACAGCTCGCCGTTCTTGCGGCGTGTATAGACCTCACCGTGCCAGTGGCCCAGGGTCGTGAGAGCCTGCTCGATCTCGTCCAGTTTTTCCGGCTCTTCCTGTTCCAGTCGGCGTCGCACGGGCGCCGGGTGACCGATGAGTTCACTGCGGTCATATCCGGAAATGAGTTCGGTGGCGAGGTTGAACCAGAGCATGCGCCAGTCCCGGTCGAACACGCATACGAACTGGCTTGCATCATCGAAGGCCGCACGCGCTATGCGGCGTTCGTAGGCATTCTGGCTGAGCTTGCTGACGTCGCGAAAGATCATGGCGGAACGCTGCTCGCCCTTGTAGTCGAAGATCACGCAGCTCAGTTCGACACGGATTCGCTGGCCGTTCTTGTGCCGTATCCACAGTTCGCCGCGTACTGATCCGTTGTTGTCGCGCTCGTGGAGCAGCGATTGGGCCTCGGGGTCGTCCGGGTCGATCAGCAGGTCGCGACCGCCTTCAATTATTTCATGTTCGGAATAGCCAAACAGCTGGCAGGCGGCAGGATTGGCGGTGAGGGTGCCGACATGAACCCGGGTCAGCAGGATGGCGTCCATGTTGTTGCGGACCACCATGAGGTGAGACAGCGTCACCGATCGCGCATGCGCCAGCAGCAAAAGCATCATGCCCAGCACGAACATCATCGCAATAAGGATCGGAAGGTTGCCGATGACATCAAGGATCCAGCGCAGACCCAGTGTGCCGGGAAACAGGCTTGCAAGGATCAACACCAGCGTGCTGAGCATCATCAGCAGCACGCATGCATACAGTGTTCGATAGCCAAGAAAATTTCTCATTGGCTGTCTGGGTCTTGACCCGTGCAATCCCTTACTCATGATTTCGCAGGCGGTCATAACCAATAGTCATTTTATCTTACACCCGGATTTTTTTTTGGATGGGCCGTCACGCAATTGAGTTTTTTTGATTCAGGCGTGACCGCAGTAGAGTCTTCGCCTCGTCATGCCCTGCTGCATGCAACACCGCATGCTGCAGGGCTTGCGGCATTACCGTCGGTACATTTCCATTTTCCTCAGTTACCGTGAAACCAGGATCGATATCCATGAACTTGTCCTTGCAATCCCTGCCTGAGCTTTCCCCTGCACAGGCTCGCATGCTGCATCTGGCAGCACAGGGTCTGTTGCATCCGCCCCGGCGCAAGGCGCTTCGCTCAGATGTGACGGCGGCCATCGAGCGCATGCGCATGCTGCAGATCGATTCCATCCACGTGGTTGCGCGCAGTCCGTATCTGGTGTTGTTCTCACGCCTGGGTTGCTATCCGAAGGCCTGGCTGGACGAGGCCCTGGAAACCGGACACATTGCCGAGTGCTGGGCCCATGAGGCC
The DNA here is from genome assembly GCF_027858935.1 of Oleiagrimonas sp. Lineage (GTDB taxonomy): Bacteria > Pseudomonadota > Gammaproteobacteria > Xanthomonadales > Rhodanobacteraceae > Oleiagrimonas. The sequence continues at coordinate 4,808 of NZ_JAQIBU010000001.1, forward strand.
TGTTTCGTACCCGCGGCCGACTATCCCTGGCATATGGCCGCAGGGCAGTTGCGGGACAGGCACTGGGCGCACAAGCGCGCCCGGCGCATGCAGCGCGAACACGGCAAGGCGTTGCAGGCACTGTTGCGGCAGCTCAAGCAACGCGGGCCGCTACGTGCGCAAGACCTTGCCACGCAGGGTCCGCGCAGGTCCGGCTGGTGGCAGTGGACTGCCGAGAAGTCCGCGCTGGAGGCCCTGTTCGCACTGGGCAAGGTCATGGTGGCGCGACGGGACCGCTTCCAGCGCGTATATGACCTCACAGAACGGGTGCTGGAACGGATGCTTGCCGTAGGTAATCTGCCGGATCGGATCGACCCTGACCCGGATCGACTGCGCATGCATTTCGCTGCCGATGCCATACGCGCCCTGGGTATCGCGCTGCCGTCCTGGGTGGGCGACTACCACCGCCTGGGGGCTGCGCCGCCGGGATTGCTGCAGGCGCTTGTCGAATGCGGTGAGGTGTGCAGCATCCATGTTCGTGGTTGGGACCAGCCGGCGCTGGTCCATCGCGATCATGCCGGATTGGTGCGTCGGATTGCCGAGGGCCGGCTGCGCGCCACCCATGCCACGTTGCTCTCGCCATTTGATCCGGTGGTCTGGGACCGCACGCGGGTGCGCGAGTTGTTCGGTTTCGACTACACGCTGGAGTGCTACACGCCTGCGCACAAGCGTCGCTACGGTTATTTTGTGCTGCCGTTCCTGTGTCGCGGAAAACTGTCGGGTCGCGTCGATGCGAAGGCGCATCGGGAGGATGGGGTGTTCGAGGTGCGTGCGTTGCACGTCGAGTGCGAGCGGTCGTTTTCCGATGCGCAGGTTCATGCCCTGGTGCGTTCGCTCGAGAAGATGGCACGGTGGCACGCCACGTCACGGGTGGTGCTGGGGGGAAACGTGCCGTCCCGGCTCAGGCGCCGGCTTCAGGTGGTGATGGATTGCGTGGTTGCCTGACCGCAACGCCGCGCAGCGTGCCGGAGCCAGACCCTCAGAATGCGGCGGCGTCCTTGCTCAGTGCGGCTTGCTTGTTCTTTTCCAATGCCTCGGCAAACTGCGGTTGCTCCTCGAAGCTCATCATGATGTAGCCGGTGTCGTCTTCGGTGCCGCGAAGTCGCACTTGCACAAGGATGTGGTCCTTGGTGTAGAACTTCTGCCAGATGCCACAGGTGGGTTGCCTCAGGCAGGCATAGAATCCCTGCGGATGCCTGGCGACCTTGGTGATCGTCTTGTTGCCATCCAGCCGGAAGCCCTCCCGGATCAGCATGGTCCCCAGTTCCTTGAAGCGTTTCCTGCCTTGCGCTCAGTCCGAATCGGCGACGATCCCCTTGCCGACCATCAGTATCTTCACCAGTCCGGCATCCTTGTCGAAGATCAGCAAATAGGAGTCGGCATCGCTGAGGTTCACGGGAAGCGAACGGGCCAGGTACATGGTCAACCGTCCCTTGGTTTTTTGCTGGCTAAGCTGAATGCCCCGGGCGCGAAGCTGTGCCGGTGCGGATTGCCAGTCCAGTCCGAAGATCCGGTCACGCGCCATCACACTACTGCAACAGGCGAGGGCAAGTATCGCGGCAAGGATGTACTTGAACGGCTTTATGTCGAGTCTATTCTTCAATGTGAAAAAGCATGTGCGGGCACCAAGCCGAGCCAGCCTCATGAACGAGTATCGTGAGGACCGAAATGACTCGCAAGCGCAATCCGCCGCATTACGCTGGCTTGCAATCGTATACATGCGCGCCCAGATCATCAGTGTGTGAATTTGGAGAGCATTGGATGCGTTCATTCGGAAAATCGCCCCATGGCGAACGCCTGGAACGGCTCAGGGATCTGCCGATGTGGGATGGTGAGGCGTTGCGCAACATCCATCCCATTTTGCCGGGCCTGCGCGATCCCGAAGCCCCGCGGCCGACGTTGCGGCAATTCCTGGTCGGCGGCCCCGACCGCACGCCGCCCGAACCGTTGCAAGCGTCCGACCCGCGCGCGCACTGGACCCGGCGTCCGCCGAGCGGCTTGCGCGCGACCTGGCTTGGGCATTCCACGGTGTTGCTCGAGATCGATGGCTGGCGCGTGCTGACCGACCCGGTCTGGGGCCAGCGTGCCTCTCCGTTCCGGTTGCTCGGACCCAAGCGCTTCCAGCCCGTTCCGGTGCATCTGCGTGATCTTCCCGAGGTCGATGCCGTGGTGATCTCGCATGACCACTACGATCATCTGGATTACCCGACCATCCGTGCGCTGGCGAAATCGAAGGTGCCGTTCATCACCTCTCTGGGCGTGGGTGCGCATCTGGAAGCCTGGGGCATCGCCCCCGAACGCATTACCGAACTGACCTGGTGGCAGAGTCACCGCGTGCCCGGCACCGGGATCACGGTCACCGCCGCGCCATCGCAACATTTCTCCGGACGCGGGCTGAAGGATCGCAACACCACACTCTGGTCGTCGATGGCGATCCGGGGAGAGCGCAGCAACGTTTTCTTCAGCGGCGACACCGGTCTGACCACCCAGTATGAAGCCATCCGCGAGCGGCTGGGTCCATTCGACCTGGTGATGCTGGAAGTGGGCGCGTTCCACCCGTCGTGGGGCGATATCCACCTGGGTCCGGAAAATGCGCTGGCCGCGCACCGCATGCTTGGGGGTGGCGTGCTGATGCCGGTGCACTGGGGCACCTTTGCACTGTCCACGCATGCCTGGGACCAGCCCGTCGAGACCCTGCTGGAGCAGGCCGATCCGGAGCACGCCCACCTGTTGCTGCCGCGCCTGGGTGAACCGGTGCAGCCGTCCGAGCGCCGACCGGCTGTACCGTGGTGGCGCGAGGTGAAGGGGACGGGTACGGCTGCGTCGAGTGCGCCCGCAACGGATGAAGTGAAAAGCGCCGAACCTCTAGCCGACCGCTTGCCGTGGCCTATGGATTGAGCCGGTCCCGCGACACGGGTAACCGGTGGTTTCAGGGCTGGTCATTCAGCGCATGGCGCTGGAGTGAGAAAACCTCGACCCTGCTGTGGATGGAGCCGCTGTGGATGGAGGTGCACGTTGCAGTCCATCCGCGAGACGCTGGACGTGGCCTGGAGCTGATCGACACGGGTCCGCAAGCATGCACCGCAGGCGGTGGAATCAGGTTTGCTCAGAATCGGGTGTGCAAACCCGGTTCGCGAGGTGCTGTGCGCGCTGATTGATGGTCTCGAGCACCTCTTTGCAGCCTTCGAGGTCGGAAGCCGACACGTCACCCAGAAGTTCCTGACTGACCTGTGCCGCCACCTTGCGGATCTGGTCGAGTGTGGAAGAGGATTTCGGGCTCAGGAATACCAGATTGGCGCGACGGTCGGTGGTGCAGGGTCGGCGCTCGACCCAGCCGTCTGTAGCCATGCGGTCGAGCAGACCCGCCAGCGATGCACACTCGATATCCATCTGGTCGGCCAGTTCACGTTGCACCAGTCCTTCCGGATGCTTGCTCAGGTACAGCATGGCCATCCATCTGGGCTGGCTCAGCCCGAGGCCGCACAGGCGCGCGTTCATCAGTCGCTTCCAGTTTTTCGCGGTGCGGTGAAGCGCGCGCGGAAAGGCCTCCAGGAGATGCTTTGCGTCATCGCCGGCATGTTGTGCGGTGCGTGACGTGGAGGATGGCCGGCTCGCGTTCATGATCTAGCCCGTTTCGGCTAGCTGAGCCAACTGGCGATTCTTTTCCGCTTCTTTGTCGGAATGCTCGTCGTAGTCGCGCGCGATGTACAGGTACATGACCGGCACGATGTACAGCGAGAAGAAGCTGCCCACGGCCAGCCCGGTTGCAACGACCAGGCCAAGCTGGTGGCGCGGCGGCGCACCGGCGCCACTGGCAAAGATGAGCGGAAGTACTCCGAACACCATGGCCAGCGTGGTCATCAGGATCGGACGCAGGCGTACCGTGGCCGCCTTGCCCACGGCCTCGAGCTTGCCCACGCCATCTTCATGCTGGATCTGGTTGGCGAACTGCACCACCAGGATGCCTTGCTTGGTGATCAGTCCGAGCAGCGTGATCAGTGCGATCTCGGTATAGATATTGAGCGTGGCAAAACCCAGACTCATGAAGATGAGCGCGCCGGCCACCGACATCGGGATGGTCAGCATCACGATCAATGCTTCACGGAAGCTGTTGAACTGCGCGGACATCAGCAGGTACACCAGAATCAACGACAGCACGATGGCAAAAGCGAAGGTATGACCCTGCTTCTCGAACTGTCTGGAATCACCCGCGTAATCGATGTTGTAGCCAGCCGGAGCGTTTTTCCTGACGAGCTGTTTGAGATAGTCCAGTGCTTGTCCCTGGGATACGCCCGGCGCTGGAATGCCGGTCAGGGTGGTGCTGTTGACGCGGTCGAACTGGGGCAGGGACTCCGGGATGGTCCGGGTCTTGAAATGCACCAGGGTCGAGAGCGGCACGAGCGTGCCGTCGGCGGCGCGCACGTGGTACTGGTCCAGGTCATTCAGTGTGGCGCGGGCTGCATCCGGCGCCTGGGGGATCACCTCGTAAGAATACCCCTGCATCGTGAAATGGTTGACCCAGCCGCCCGAAAGCAGCGGCTGCAGCGCAGAGGCGATGTCGGCCATGCTGATGCCCAGGCTTCCGGCCAGGCTGCGATCGACGACCAGGCGGTACTGCGGCTTGTCGATCTTCAGGTTCTTCTGCAGGAAAGCGAACTTGCCGCTTGCTTCCGCTTTGGACAGGATCGACTGCGCCACCTGGTTGAGCTGATCATAGGAGCCGCTGCTCGCCTTGATCACGAAGTCGATCGGCAGCAGGCTGGTGGAGCCGGGAAGCGGTGGGGGCGTCGAGACCGACAGCTTGAGCCCGGGCACGCCGGCCAGCTTGGCCTGTACTGGCCCGATCAACTCGTGCGCGGTGTGCTTGTCCTGACGCACGTTCATGCCGCCGAACATGCCGTTGGTGCCGCCGCCTCCGGGGCTGAATCCGGTGGCCATGAAGGTGGCTTTCTTCTCCGGGAACTGGTCGAACACCTTCAGCATCTGCTTGCTGTAGCGGTTCAGGAGGTTGGGACTGATGTCGGGATTGGCCGTGCCGATGCCGAAGACCACGCCCTGGTTTTCCGGGGGCGAGAGTTCGCTGCGCACGCTGGAAAAAAGAAAGACCAGGCTCACCAGGACGGCGACGGTGAACACCAGCCCGACGACCGGGTAGCGCAGGAAACCTTTCAGCGAGCGCTCATAGGCCGCCTCGATTCGCCCGTAGGCGGTTTCCAGGAAATGCATCAGTCCGTGATCCGGTGTCGGTCGCAGCAGCCAGCTGCACATCACTGGTGTCAACGTCAGGGCCAGAAGCATCGAGATCAGCACGCTGAACACGATGGTGAATGCGAATTCCGTGAACAGGATGCTGGTCAGTCCGCCCGAGAATGCCACCGGAAGGAACACGGCGACCAGGGTGGTCGACATCACGATGATCGGCAGGGTCAGTTCACGTGCCGATTTGATTGCGGCGACGAAACCTGACTCGCCCGCATCCACATGCCGATGCACGTTTTCCGTGACCACGATGGCATCATCCACGACCAGTCCGATGGCCAGCACGAAGGCCAGGAATGTGAGCAGGTTGAGACTGTATCCGGCCGCTTCCATGAAGATGCCGGCGCCAAGGATGGACAAGGGTATGGCCACCGCCGGGATGATCAGCGCGCGCAGCGAGCCAAGAAAGATGAAGATCACCAGCAACACCACTGCGAGCGTGATCGCGATGGTGGTGATGACTTCGGTGATGGCCGAGTGGATGAAGTCCGCGGTGTTGAACGGAATCCCCAGCTTGAG
>NZ_JAQIBU010000009.1 GCF_027858935.1 Oleiagrimonas sp.
CTGTTCGCCTCCAACCTGTTGATTCACCTATGAGCGGCAAGCTTTTCATCAAGACCCACGGCTGCCAGATGAACGCCTATGACTCGGCCAAGATGGTCGACGTGCTGAAGGCGTCGCACGGCCTGGAGTTGACCGACAACGCCGACGAGGCCGACGTCATCCTGATCAACACCTGCTCGATCCGCGAGAAGGCACAGGAGAAGGTGTTCAGCCAGCTCGGCCGCTGGAAGCAGCTGAAGGCGAAAAACGACAAGGTCGTGATCGGCGTCGGCGGTTGCGTGGCCAGCCAGGAGGGCGAGGCCATCGTCAAGCGCGCACCGTTCGTGGACCTGGTGTTTGGTCCGCAGACCCTGCACCGCCTGCCGGCCATGGTCGAGGCCAGCCGCCGCGACAGGCGCCCGCAGGTCGACATCAGTTTCCCCGAGATCGAGAAGTTCGATGCCCTGCCCGCGCCGCGCGCGGAAGGGCCGACCGCCTTCGTGTCGATCATGGAGGGCTGCTCCAAGTACTGCTCCTACTGCGTGGTGCCCTACACCCGTGGCGAGGAGATCAGCCGCCCCTTCGACGACGTCATCGGCGAAGTCGCGATGCTCGCCGAACAGGGCGTGCGCGAGGTCAACCTGCTGGGCCAGAACGTCAACGCCTATCGCGGCCCGATGTTCGACGGCGCGGTGGCCGACCTGGCGCTGCTGATCCACGCCATTGCCGAGATCGACGGCATCGGGCGCATCCGCTTCACCACCTCGCATCCGGTCGAGTTCTCCGACTCGCTGATCGAGGCCTACGCCAACGTGCCCAAGCTGGCCAACTACCTGCACCTGCCGGTGCAAGCCGGTTCGGACCGCATCCTGACGGCAATGAAGCGCGGCTACACAGCGCTGGAATACAAGCAGCGCATCCGCAAGCTGCGCGCCGTGCGCCCGGACATTTCCATCAGCTCGGACTTCATCGTCGGTTTCCCCGGCGAGAGCGAGCACGACTTCGAGCAGACCATGAAGCTGATCGAGGACATCGGCTTCGACCAGAGCTTCTCGTTCATCTACTCGCGCCGCCCCGGCACCCCGGCCAGCAACCTGCCCGACGACACCAGCGACGCAATCAAACATGAACGCCTCGCCCGACTGCAGGCGGCCATCAACGCCCACGCAAAAAAGATCAGCGAAGCCATGGTCGGCACGCTGCAGACGGTGTTGGTCGAGGGGCCGAGCAAGAAGAGCTCGCGGGAGATGACCGGACGCACCGAGAACATGCGCTTCGTCAACTTCCCCGGCGACACGCGCATGACCGGCCAGTTCGTCGATGTGGTGATCACCGAGGCCATGGCCAACTCGCTGCGCGGTCGCGTCGCGCTGGATGACGACCGCCAGGTCGCCTGATCCTGCAACGGGCCGCCTGGCCCGTTGTCGTCAATCGAGCCGTTTGCGAAACTGCGCGATGGCCACGGTCATCATGATCGCGGTGAAACCAAGCAACGCCAGCACGTCCGGCCACAGCTCCCACAGCCCCGCCCCGCGCAGCATCACGCCTCGGATCAGGCGCAGGAAATGCGTCAGTGGCAGCACCTCGGCCAGACACTGCGCGGCCTTCGGCATGCCGGCGAACGGGAACATGAAACCCGACAGCAGAATCGAGGGCAGGAACACGAAGATCATCATCTGCGTGGCCTGGAACTGCGACTTCGCGCGCGTGGAAATCAGCAGCCCCAGGGAAAGGTTGGCCAGGATCAGCAGCATCGCGGCCATGAACACATCCGGCAGCCAGCCACGCACCGGCACCGCGAAAATCCACACGCCCAGCGCCAGGATCACGCAGGTCTGGAGCAGGCCGATGATCACGTAGGGCAGCACCTTGCCGACCATCAGCTCGGCGCGCGTCAGCGGCGTGGCAATCAGCAGTTCCATGTTGCCGCGCTCGCGCTCGCGCACGATGGCAATGGCGGTGAACAGCACCATGGTCATGGTCAGGATCACCCCGATCAGACCCGGCACGATGTTGACCGCCGAGCGCCGCTCGGGGTTGTAGAAGGCGACCACGCGGATGCGTCCCTGCGGCGGGGTGCTGTTGGGTGGCGCGCGAAGGTCCGGCAAGCGGCTGTCGGTGATCGGAACCTGCGCCAATTGCATGGCCGCACTCTGTACCGCGGTGTCGCTGCCGTCGACCAGGATCTGCGCCACCGGGCGACCGTCCGCCCTGCGGCGTTCGAAATCACGTGGGATCACGATGCCCACGTTGATGCGTCCCTCGCGCAACAGGGTCATCAACTGCTGGGGCGTAGCCACACGTGCGGTCGGCTTGATCACGTCGGTGGCCAGCATGTTCATGACCAGCGCACGCGAAGCGCTGGTATGCGCCTGGTCGGCAATGCCGGCGTCCAGCCCGCGCAGGTTGAGGTTGATCGCATAGCCGAAAAGCACCAGCTGGAACACCGGAATGGTCAGGATCATGGCCAGGGTGATGCGGTCGCGGCGCAACTGGCGCAGCTCCTTGATCACGATGGCCCACAGCCGCCGCCAACTCATGCCGCCATCTCGCGTTGCGAACGTCCGTCATGCGTCGCGGCAACGAACACATCCTCGAGATTGGGCTCGGCAGGTTTGAACGTGGCGTCTGCATCGATCCCCTGCACGGTGGACTCGATGCGCTCGCGCACGGCCTGCGCCGAGGTTTCGCTGGCACCGTCTGCTGCATCGGTCAGGACCCGCAGCGAGGCACCGATCTGCGCCGCACTGAGCACGCCGGGCAAACCCGACAACGCGTGCTGGATGCGGCGCGGGTCCTTTGCGGTGACCACGAACGAGCGGCCTTCCAGCGCCGCGGTCATCTGCGCCGGCGTGCCGTCCCCGACCAGGCGGCCACGGTCGAGGATCGCCAGGCGATGGCAGCGTTCGGCCTCGTCCATGTAGTGCGTGGACACCAGCAGCGTGGTGCCGGCGTCGGCCAGTTCGAACAGCTTCTCCCAGAAATCGCGGCGCGACTCCGGATCGACCGCGCTGGTGGGCTCGTCCAGGAACAGCAGCTGCGGCTCGTGGATCACCGCCACGGCCAGCGCCAGACGCTGCTTCTGGCCACCGCTCAGGGTACCGGCCAGCTGCTTCTGCCGGTCGCTGAAATGGTATTGCTCGATCAGCGTGTCGATCCGGGCCCTGGTACGCGCCCTGGGTACGCTCTGCAGCGCAGCCATGAACTGAAGGTTCTCGCGCACGGTCAAGTCCTCGAACAGCGAGAATTTCTGCGTCATGTAGCCGATGTGCTTGCGCAATTCATCGGCCTGGGCCGGGATTCGCAGACCGAGCACCTCGATGTCGCCTTCGGACGGCGTCAGCAATCCGCACAGCATGCGGATGGTGGTGGACTTGCCCGAGCCATTGGGGCCGAGGAACCCGTAGACACGCTGTCCGGGCACTTGCAGGTCGACCTGGTCGACTGCGACCAGGTCGCCGAAGCGCCGGGTCAGCCCGCGCGCAAGGATGACCGGTTGCGCGGCCTCGCTCACGGTTTGTCCTGCGGCAGCGCGACCCGCACCGGTAGCCCCGCGGGCAGGCCGGCTGCATCCGGGCCCAGCGCGACCTGGGCCAGGTAGCTCAGGCGTGCCACATCTTCGCCGTTGAGGGCGTAGTAAGGGGTGTACACCGGTTCACTGTGGATCATGCGGATATGGCCGACATACGGCTTTTTACGCGCGCCGACGTACACCCGCACGGCATCGCCGTCGTGCAGCGCCGCGCGCCGGGGTTCGGGCACATAGATGCGTGCATACGGCGTGGCGCCCACCAGCAGCACCGCCAGCGGCGCACCCACGGGCGCCTGGTCGCCCAGCCGGTAGGGCAGGCTGTCAATGATGCCATCGCGCGGCGCGATGATGCGCAACTTGTCGAGCAGCACGCGCTGGGCCTGCGCCTGGTCCTTTGCGGCCGCCAGCGCGGCACGGGTCTGTGCGATCTGCTCCGGGCGGGTGCCATGCAGCAGCACGTCCAGCGCCGCACGCGCCGCGTCCACCTGGGCATCGGCCTGGCCGGCGGCGGCGCGGGCACTGTCCATCGCGGCAGCGGACACATAATCGGCCCCGGTCAGGGGACGGACCCGCGCCAGGTAGGCGCGCGCCTCGCGCGACCTGGCCTGGGCCGCCTTGAGGTTGGCCCGCGCCTGGGCGATGTCCTCCTTGCGCGGGCCGGCGACCCGTTCATCCAGCAACGCCTGCTGCTGCTCGATGCGGGCCTCGTCTGCGGACAGCGCGGCCTGCGCCTGCGCCGGGTTGAGCTGCATCAGCAGCTGGCCCTTGTGCACCCGCTGCCCTTCCCGCACATGCACTGCGACCAGCCGTTCGGACACCACCGCAGGCAGCGTGATGCGGTCGTATTCGAGCGTGCCCAGTGCCTGTGGCGGGGATTTTGCGCAAGCGGCCAGCAGCGCGGTGCTCACCACCGCCACGCATAGGCCTTTCAGCAGATCCGCACGGCTCATGTCCTGCCTCCCAGATCCAACTGCACGCCCCGCGACAGCAGGGTCAATGCGTGGGCGATCATCACGTCCGGCTGCAGTGTCTGTACATCGAACATCTTCTGCCAGACCGGTGCACCGGCCGCCGGGAACAGGGTCAGGCCGACCAGTGACATCACCAGCAGTCGCGGATCCAGGTCCGCCGGCATGCGCCCGGCTGCCTGCGCCGCGGCCAGGCGCTGCGCCAGCACGGCCGGGACCCGAGGCGCCACCTGTTCGCGCATGACCGCGCGCAATGCACCGCCCTCGCACAACACCTCGCGCACCCACAGCGGCGGTAGCCACGGGTGGGAGCTGATCACATCGCCGATCCCGCGCACGAAACCCTCGATCAGCTTCGCCGGGTCATTGCCGGCCGACTGCAGCCGGGCTTCCATCTGCCCCAGGGCGGGCAACAGACGCTCCTCGATCATCGCCTGCACCAGACGATCCTTGTCCCCGAAGTAGTAATGCAGCATGGCGGGCGTGACGCCGGCACCGGTGGCGATCGAGCGCAGCGAGGCGGCGCCGATACCGACCTTGACGAAACGCGCGATGGCCGCATCCAGCAGGGCTTCGCGCAGGTCCGGTTCGTCGCCGCCGGGGCGACCGGCACCGCGACCACGACGGCGCGATGGTGGGGTGGACTTGTGCATGGGCCGTAAATTAAATCAATGGTTAATTTAATGCAAGTCATGCCATGGCCCTGCGGCATCATGCGCTGTGGCCGTGGCTGATCTGGCGCGCTACCCTCGCCGGATGACCGAACTGAAACAGCGCGACTTCACCCTCGCCGACGACGACAACGCCCGCCTGGCCAACCTGTGCGGGCCCTTCAACGAGCATCTGCGCCAAGTCGAACTTCGGCTGGGCGTGGAGATCAACAACCGCGGCAACATCTTCCGCGTGATCGGCGACGAAAGCGCCATCAAGGCGGCCGAGAACGTGCTGCGCGCGCTCTACGCGGCCACCGAAAAGGAGTCCCTGAACGGCGCTCGCATCCACCTGTTCCTGTCCGAGTCCGGCGTCGACGCGCTGGCCGAGACATCGGCGGACGAGGCGCAAGAAGTGGTGATCAAGGTCAAGCGCGGGGTGATCAAGGGCCGCGGCCCCAACCAGGCCCGCTACCTGCACGCGATCGCCACCAACGACATCAACTTCGGCATCGGCCCGGCCGGTACCGGCAAAACCTACCTGGCCGTGGCCAGCGCCGTGGAGGCACTGGAGGCCGGCCGCGTGCAGCGCCTGCTACTGGTGCGCCCGGCGGTCGAGGCCGGCGAGAAACTCGGCTTCCTGCCCGGTGACCTCAGCCAGAAAGTCGATCCGTACCTGCGCCCGCTGTATGACGCCCTTTACGAGATGCTGGGCTTCGAGCGCGTGGCCAAGCTGATCGAGCGAAATATCATCGAGATCGCCCCACTGGCCTACATGCGCGGGCGCACGCTGAACGACTCCTACGTGATTCTGGACGAGGCCCAGAACACCACCGTCGAACAGATGAAGATGTTCCTGACCCGCATCGGCTTCGGCTCGGTGACCGTGATCAACGGCGACGTGACCCAGGTCGACCTGCCGCGCCACGCGCGTTCTGGTCTGCGCCACGCCATCGAGGTGCTGCGCGGCGTGGAGGGCATCAGCTTCACCTTCTTCACCTCGCGCGACGTGGTCCGGCATCCGCTGGTGGCGCGCATCGTGCGCGCCTACGAGGCGGCCGACCTCAACGAGAACCGCGACGCGTGAACCCCCGCGCCACGCCATCGCGGGCCACGGTCCACGTCAATTACGCCCTGCCCCGGCGCGGGATTCCCGCCGCCGGAAGCTTTCGCCGCTGGGTGGAGGCGGCGCTGTCCGGCGCCGGCCACGGCCGCGCGGCGGAGCTGTCCATCCGCATCGTCGATGCCGAGGAAGGCCGCACGCTCAATCGCACCTATCGCAAGCGCGATGACGCCACCAACGTACTTTCGTTCCCTGCCGAACTGCCGCCCGGCGTGGATCTGCCGCTGCTGGGCGATCTGGTCATCTGCGCCCCCGTGGTCGCGCGCGAGGCCTCCGAGCAGGACAAGACGACGCGCGACCACTATGCGCACATGACCATCCATGGGGTACTGCACCTGCTCGGGCATGACCATATCGAGGAGGCCGAGGCCCAGCGCATGGAGGCCATGGAACGGCGGATCCTGGCCGGTCTGGGAATTGCAGACCCCTACCGTTGAGCCCCCGCACGGGACTCGGAACCACTCCCCGGTTTCCGGTAAACTCGAATCCCCGCCCCAAGGGCAGCATGCTAGCGAGCAATGAACGAGGACCCAGGAAGTACCCACGGCCCGACCCACAAATCCTGGTGGGATCGTCTGGGCCATCTTTTTTCCGGTGAACTGCGCAGCCGCGACGAGCTGCTCCAAGAACTGCGCGCCGCACAATCCAACGGCCTGCTGACCAGCGACACGCTGGGCATGGTCGAGGGCGCCCTGAAGGTCACCGAGCTGGACGTCGACGACGTCATGATCCCGCGTGTGCAGATCGTCATGATCCCGGCCAACGCGCCGCTCAAGAGCATCATCGACACCGTGGTCGAATCCGGTCATTCGCGCTTTCCGGTGCACGGCGAGGACAAGGACGACATCCTCGGCATCCTCCTGGCCAAGGACCTGCTGAAGTACTTCGGCGACGGCGAAACGTTCGACATCCAGGCGCTGCTGCGCCCTGCGGTGCTGATCCCCGAGTCGATGCGGCTGAACGTGCTGCTTGCCGAATTCCGCCTGTCCCACAACCACATGGCAATGGTGGTGGACGAATACGGCGGCGTCGCCGGCCTGGTCACCATCGAGGACGTGCTGGAGGAGATCGTCGGCGAGATCGACGACGAGCACGACGACGAGGTCCCGCCGGTGATGATCCAGACGCTCACCGAAGGCGGCTATCTGGTCAGCGCGTTGACCCCGATCGCGGAATTCAACAACACCGTGGGCAGCGACTTCAGCGACGAGGAATTCGACACCGTCGGCGGCATGGTCACGGCCGAATTCGGACACCTTCCGGAAACCGGCGAGGAAGCCGAACTCGACGGCCTGCTGTTCTACGTCACCCAGTCCGACGACCGGCGCGTGCACCAGTTCCGCGTCCTGCCTCACGATACGGACTGACCTCGCCATGGGCCTGGCCAACCCGAGCATCACCCAGGGGCATGAACGCCGCTGGCTGGCGTTTGCGACCCTGTTGCTGCTGGCCCTGCTGCTGGCTCCCGTAGCCCGTGCCGGCATCGCCAACGCGCCTGGCAAGGACCTCGAGGTCTCCCTGATCACCTACGGTCCCGGATCCATCTACTGGGAGCGCTTCGGTCACGACGCCATCGAGATCCGCGACACGCTCAGCGGCCAGGCCGTCAACTTCAACTACGGCGTGTTCGACTTCAACCAGGCCAATTTTCTGTTCAACTTCGCGCGCGGACGCATGAACTACATGATGGACGCCGAGCGCAGCGGTCCCGAGATCGCCTGGTACATCGATCAGGGCCGCTCCGTGCGTCGTCAGACCCTGGCGCTGACGCCGGACCAGGCCGCCCGCCTGCGCGATTTCCTGCTCTGGAACCTGCGCCCGGAGCACATGCATTACCGCTATGACTACTACACCAGCAACTGCGCCACCAAGGTCCGCGACGCGCTCGACCGCGTGCTTGGCGGCCAGCTGCAGCGCACGCTGGTGCACCGCTCCGAACCGCTGACCTACCGCCAGCAGACCGATCGCCTGATGGCCAACCAGCCCTGGCTGATGCTGCTGCTGGACCTGGGCTTGAGCCACTACGCGGACCAGCCCCTGAATGCCTGGCAAGGCAGTTTCCTGCCCACGGTGCTTTCACGCGAAGTGGCCAGCGTGCGCGTCGACGACGGCCATGGTGGCCTGCGGCCCCTGGTGGCCGACGACACCCTGCTGGCGCACTCGAAACTGACGCCGCCGCCGGCGCAGCCGCCGGACCTGCGCCTGCCGATGCTGCTGACCGGCGCCGGGATTGCCGTGCTGCTGCTGGTCAGCGCGCGATCCCGACGCCGCACCGTGCGGTTATGCGGCAGCACGCTGGCCACGGTGTGGCTGCTGCTGGCCGGACTGGCCGGCCTGTTCATGCTGGCCCTGTGGACCGTGACCGCCCATCGTGCCGGCTGGGCCAACGCCAACCTTTTACTGTTCAGTCCGCTGGCATGGGGCTTGCTGCCCGCGGTCTGGCGTGCGCAGGTCACGCGACGCGCGCATCTTCTGGCATGGCTCGTCACGGCATTGGCGCTGGCCGCGCTGGCGTGCAACCTCGGCGGCTTGCTGACGCAGCGCAACCTGCCATGGATCCTGCTTGCGTTGCCGGTCTGGCTGGCGCTCCTGCGCATCCTTCGCCAGCGCACCCCGTAGCCCCGTAGGGGGAACCCCCGCAAAAACCACAAACACCACCGTGCCGCACCGCGCCCCTTCCCGGATGCGGCCGTTGGCCTTATCCGGGCTACACCCCCACCCCGTAGCCCGGATAAGCGCAGCGCATCCGGGGACCCCACCGCACAAACCACATCCACCGCCGGGCCGCACCGCTCCCCTTCCCGGATGCGGCCGTTGGCCCCCCCGTAGCCCGGATAAGCGCAGCGCATCCGGGGAACCCCCACCGCACCAACCACATCCACCGACGGGCCGCACCGCGCCCCTCCCGGATGCGGCCGTTGGCCTTATCCGGGCTACCCTCTCCGCACCAACCACATCCACCGACGGGCCGCACCGCGCCCCTTCCCGGATGCGGCCGTTGGCCTTATCCGGGCTACCTCCCCGTAGCCCGGATAAGCGCAGCGCATCCGGGGAACCCAACCGCACCAACCACATGCACCGAAGGGCCGCACCGCGCCCCTCCCGGATGCGGCCTTTGGCCTTATCCGGGCTACGGGTTACGCCGCTCGGCGAGGGTCTTGGCCACCTTGTCGCGCAGGTAGACGGGCAAGGCCTGTTCCGCGACCAGCGACTCGCCTGCGGCGAACCGCGCCGCCGCCAGATGCGCCACATGACGCGCCTGCGGATAACGCTCGGAGCTGGCCGATCGCGGGGTGCCGATCCTGGCCTGCAGCACCTCGGCATACGCGCCCCAGCCGGTCCCGACCACGTGCCAGCCGCCGCTGATGTCCGACACGGTCAGCGCCTGCGGCGCGCACACGCGCTCCTCGTCCATGGCGCGCAGCAGGCCGTGGGCATCGCGCGCAAAGGCGCCGGCATAGATCTCGCCCATGCGCGCATCGATCAACGCCAGTACAGGGCCACCATCGACGGGCGCTTCCATCGCTAACGCCGCCAGTGAGGACACCGTCACCACGGGAAGATCCAGCGCCAGCGCCAAGCCCTGTGCCAGCGACACCGCCAGCCGCACCCCGGTGAACGAGCCCGGCCCGCGACCGACGGCAATACCGTCCAGGTCCGCGCGTCGCAGGCCGGCATCGGCCAGCACCGCCTCGGCCATCGGCAAGGCCAGCTCGGCGTGGCGACGTGGCGCGATCTCGCTGCGCTCGAAAAGGTCCTCTCCGCGCAACAGGGCGACGGAACACGATTCGGTGGCGGTTTCCAGGGCAAGCAGGTTCATGGCGGTATTCTCGCATTGGCAGCAGTGCCCAGCACAACATGCCCATCGGGCAGAGATGGGGCACACCTGAGGCCGCGCGATGGTCAAACCATGACGCTGCCCGCAACACTCAACCCCCCGTCCTCCCCTGATGGCATGACAAGCCTGCGGTGGCGACCACAGCGCAGGCGCGTGAAAGATCCACGGCGCGCACCAAACCCAACACACGCCACTGAACCGCACTTTGCAAGCAAGCAGGACCTTCAGCCAAAAAATGCCTGTACATCGGCCAAGGCCGTGGTGCGCGGCATCGGCGGCAGGCTGGCCAGGAACAGCTTGCCGTAGCCCTTGGTCCGCAATCGCGGATCACACAGCACCAGCACGCCGCGGTCGTGCACGTCGCGGATCAGCCGGCCCGCGCCCTGCTTCAGCGCGATCACCGCCGTGGGCACCTGCCAGCCCATGAACGGGTTCACGCCGGCCTGATCCATTGCCTCCAGGCGCGCCTGCAGCACCGGATCGTCGGGCGCGGCGAACGGCAGCTTGTCGATCACCACCACGCTCAGCGCCTCTCCGGCCACGTCCACGCCTTCCCAGAAGCTGGCCGCACCCAGCAGCACGCCGTGGCCGGAATGGCGAAAGTCCTCCAGCAACTGGTGGCGCGGCGCACGCCCCTGCACGAACAGCGGCCACGGCACGCGATCGGACAGCAACTCGGCCGCGCGCTGCAAGGCGCGGTGCGAGGTGAACAACAGGAACGCGCGCCCGTTGGACGCTTCCAGCACCGGCAACACCGCCTCGACCACCTTCGCGGTAAAGTCCTCGCTGCGCGGTTCGGGCAGATCCGGCGGCAGATAGCACAGCGCCTGGCGGGTGTAGTCGAACGGGCTCTCCAGCGACATCTCGACCGGATCAACCAGACCCAGCTGGCCGCAAAAGTGGCCGAAGTCACCGGCCACCGACAACGTGGCCGAAGTGTGGATCCAGGCTGCCTGCGCGGCCTCGCGCAGCGCCTGCATCGGCGTGGCCAGATCCAGCGGCGTGGCGTGCAGCGTGAAGGTGCGCGCGGTGGTCTCGTACCAGCGCACCTCGCCCGCGCCGGTGTGCTCGTCGATGCGTTCCAGCCGTCCGCACAGCGCTTCAGCCCGCTCGTGCACGTTGGCCAGCCCGCGTGAACGCTCGGCCTGGCCAGCCAGCACGTCGGCCAGGTCGCCCAGGGTCCGGCGCAGCGCCGCCAGTGACTCGTGCACCGCGTCGTGGCGCAAGGCGGCGTCGAAGGCACCGCGTTGCGGCAGCCGGTCCATCGCCAGGCGCAGCTCACGCACCGATTTGTGCAGCGCCTCGCACGGCTCCAGCAGCACGCTGGTGGCGCCGGTCACAGTGCCGCCCTCGGTGAGCGCGTCCTTGCCCAGCTCGTCCAGCTGCCGCGCGCTCACGCTTACGGAAAAAAACTGTCCGGCCAGCTCCGGTACCTGATGCGCCTCGTCCAGGATGAACGCGTGCGCGCCGGGCAGGATCTCGCCAAAGCCCTCCTGCTTCAGCGCCAGGTCCGCGAACAACAGGTGATGGTTGACCACCACCACGTCCGCATCCGCCGCCTCGCGCCGCGCACGGAATACATGGCAGTCGTCAAAGAACGGGCACTCGCTGCCCAGGCAATTGTCCGGCGTGGAGGTCACGCGCGGCCACAGCGGCGACTCCTCCGGCACTTCGGCCAGTTCCATGCGGTCGCCGCGCCGCGTGCGCGCCGACCAGGCGCGCACGATGGCCAGTTGCCGCGCTTCGTCCTTGCTGGTGAACGTGCCCTCGCGCACCGTCTGGTCCAGCCGGTACAGGCACAGGTAATTGGCCCGACCCTTGAGCAGGCTGGCCTTGACGCGTGCATCGAGCACGGCCATGACCCGCGGCAGGTCGCGGAAATACAGCTGGTCCTGCAGCGCCTTGGTGCCGGTCGACACGATCACCCGCTTGCCCGACAGCATCGCCGGCACCAGGTAGGCGAAGGTCTTGCCGGTACCGGTGCCCGCCTCGGCCACCAGCACTTCGCGCTGCTCGATCGCCTCGGCCACCGCGCGCGCCATCGCCTGCTGCGCCGCGCGCGGCGCAAAATTGGGCACCTCGCGCGCAAACGGCCCGTCCGCGCCGAGCAGGCCGGCCACCTCGTCGTAGTCATTCATCGCGCCAGTATCGCCGAGGCGCCGGGAACGCGAAACCATATCGCGCTCAGGCACGGTCCAACGGGCTCAGCACGCCCAGGCCCGGGCGGTTCAGGACGTGGGTATAGATCTGCGTAGTCGCCACATCCTTGTGTCCCAGCAGTTCCTGCACGGTACGGATGTCGTGACCATCCTCCATCAGGTGCGTTGCAAAGGAATGCCGCATCGTATGACAGGTCGCAGGTTTGTCGATACCTGCCCGTTTGCGGGCTGCCTTCACGGCCCGTTGCAGCACCGTCTCGTGCAAGTGATGCCGCCGCTCCACGCCTGAGCGTGGATCCGGCGAGCGGTGTGTCGCCGGAAAAACATACTGCCAGCCCCACTCACGCGCAGCATTCGGGTATTTGCGTGCCAGCGCATGCGGGAGGTGGACGGCCCCGAACCCGGCCGCAAGGTCCGACCGGTGCAACAGTCGTGCAGCCGCCATCTGGTCTTCGATCGCACCGGACAGTGTACGCGGCAGGGGCACGAGGCGATCCTTGTTGCCCTTGCCCTGGCGCACCGTGATGGCATGGCGCGCGAAATCCACATCCTTTACGCGCAACCGAAGGCACTCCATCATCCGCAGGCCCGCGCCGTAAAGCAGGCCGGCCATCAACCAGTCCCTGCCTTCCAGCTGTGCCAGCAAGCGGTGTACCTCGTCACGCGTGAGTACCACCGGCAGGCGTCGCGGCCGCTTGGCGCGCACCACGTTCTCCATCCATGGGAGCTCCTGCTTGAGCACTTCCTTGTACAGAAACAGCAAGGCCGCCAGGGCCTGGTTCTGTGTACCCGCCGCGACCTGGCCCTCGACCGCCAGGGAGGTCAGGAAACGTTCGACCTCCGCACCACCCATCTCGCGCGGGTGGCGCTTGTGGTTGGCAAGAATGAACCGCCGAATCCATGCCACATACGCCTGCTCCGTGCGCAAGCTGTAATGCCGCACCCGCATGCATTGGCGAACCTGGTCCAGCAACCTCGGCCGGCGTCTGGCCGAACCCCTTACACCGGCATCCTGCCCCATGTAACTCATACACCCTCCATGTGCCGCATAACACCGACAGCTTACGGGCACCCGAAGAGCGAGCGAATAAGGCAATCGCTTGTTCCAATGTAGGAATTGCCTGATTGTAGGCACACACCAGATGCGCAATACTCGGTGCAACGCCTCACCATGAGGCCGAATAAGCGTTAGCCCTCAATCATCCGACAAACGGAGCTTATGGATGCGTACTTTGGCAGTAAAGCAGGCGATGTTATTCCCGATTGGCGCCATGCTGGCCCTCATGCTGGTCGGCCTGACGGTCCACGGGTACTCCTCAACATCTCAGCAAATGAGTGAGCTTGGGTTGCTTGCGGGCTATCCAGCGGTCCTTGAAAGTGTGCTAGCAATCATCGTTGGGGTGTCGGTCATCATATTCGCCCTCGGACTCATCGGGCATCCGTCCGGACGCTTTGCCTTTACTGCCGGCACCTCAATCGTGTTCGGTGTAAGCATGCTTAGCAACGGGATCTTCCCTATGGGGAGTCCGCTGCATGGCATGTATGCCATTGGTTTTTCTGTCGTCCTCACTCCGGTCTTTTTTGTCGCTGAGCTTCACGCATCTCAGCAAACGCAAACAACTCGCGTGGTTTCGATGTGGGCTGCAGTGATCACGCTTTTCTATTTCTGGGCCACAATTACTCGCTTCGATCCAAACGGGTTTCACGGCCTCACGCAACGCCTTGCCGTAATCATTACCTTCGGCTGGTTCTCATACGCTAGCTATGCGTTGTCACACAACAAAGCAAAGAGCGGGACAGTGCCTTCTGCGGCTTTGCCAGCAGAGGGCTAACAACTCCGTAAGAGACTTCCCGTCAATACCGTCCGCTTGATGCTCTTGCCTTGAGCTTTCAGGCTTTCGCTGGTCCTCAAGTTGTCCTCTGTCTTGCGTCGTGCTTGTCAGTGCTTGTGGCG
>NZ_JAQIBU010000127.1 GCF_027858935.1 Oleiagrimonas sp.
AACTGTTGGGATAACGCGGTGGTCGAGTCGTTCTTCTCCAGCTTGAAAAAGGAGCGCATCAAGAAACGCGTCTATAAAACCCGTGACCTGGCCCGTGCTGACATCTTCGATTACATCGAGGCGTTCTACAATCGAACCCGTCGACACAGCCATCTTGGCGGCGTCAGTCCCGAGGCCTTCGAGAAGGCCTCGTCGTGAGGGTCCGAAGTGTCTACGGATCGGGGTAAGTCCATTTCACCAAGATCGGGAAATGGGGAGCGAATACCATTCTTCTTACATGGCCGAAACCATCGGGTCAGGATGAAAATGGAATGCAGTCATCAGAACCTTCTTCACGTGCTTATCCCGAAGCTGCCTGGCTCGTGTGTGAGTGTCCGGCAAGCACTTGAGCGCGGCCATTGGATTCTACGGATGACTGCATCACGCTTCCAGCCACATGCAGTCGCAGAATCGCGCAAAGCGCCATCAGCTGATAAGTCAGGTCAAAGTAGGTCATGGGCAGGAATGCGCCTGCTGCCATGTACGCCAGCAGCGCTACCTGCAACATGGAGGCAAGATCGTAGGCCCACTTGAAACCCGAAAGGTCGCGGGTCATTTTTCTTACCTGGCTGCAGCTACGCCAGCTGGCGGCAAGCAATGCCAAAAACAGGATCAGCCCCGGAAAACCCTGTTCGCCCAGAACCCGAAAATAAATGCTGTGTACCGCAATTTGGTGAGCACCTTCGGGCCCGTATTGGGCCCACATGGCACGGCTTTGGTAAACGTTGAATCCACCCCCAAAAAATGGATGATGCAGTGCCACGTTCGCCGAAAACTCCCATGACTGTATCCGAGACTCGCCCGAACCAGTCTCGGTTGCATGATGCAGCGTATCCATGCGTGCGATCCATTTCGGTGGCATGAAGTGCCCAGCTACCATGCCCAACGCAAGCACAATCAACACGATCCCCACACGGCGTCGGCTCTTCAGGAACAAGGCGCCAGCCACGATGGTCAAGGCAATCAGGCCGCCGCGTGAATACGTCCCCAGCACGGCGATACCGGTGAGCAACATGCCGAAGCTCAAGCCAGTGCGCACAAATTTGCTGGATGAATGCAGCTGCAAATAACGCATCAGCGGCAGCGTCATGCATAACGCAAGTGCCAACGCATTGTTGTCTGCAATGAAACTTGCGGGAGGGCCGAAAACATGGCTGGCACCACCGCGGAGAATCGTGAACACGCCGCCCTTGAAGCCATAAAATCCAAGCGAAACCACGATCATCCATACCAGCAAATGCATGCGCTCACGGTTATTGACCAGTATCAACGTTACGAACACCATGATCAGGATTTTGGCAAATTCCATCCATTTTTCCCACGCTGAATCCGGCACTGCGGCAAAGAAAGTGGCCAGCCCTGTCCAGAGCAGGAACATCACCAGCATTACGCTGATCGCCGACCACGGGATCCGCTTGCTCTCCTTGCTTAACAATAGGCTTGCAATCGTGACGATGGCGATCAGTTCCACCCAGGGAAAGTTGTAGGCAAAGCCGTAACACAGCCGATTGGGGTTCATGTAGCCGAGCCAGGACCACACAAGCAGACCGACATAAGGACGTATCAAGATGAAGGGGATCATTCCAAAGATGAACAAGGCCAGGCCGATATCGCGCATGTTGCTAGTCCTTTGCGAGTTGCAGCATGAGCGCATCCATGAAGAACTTCGCTGCCCAGTTCGGATAACGGTTTTTCATGTAGCCACCTTTCAGTGGATGGGAGCCCGGTATTCCACCGCGGACCCCGCTCTCGATGGTAGTCAGATTCTGTATCGAAAGATTGAAGCGGACGGCGTTTTCCGCCGACGTTGTCCAGGAGGCGTCGCCGGTTACCGCCGCCAGACGATGCCATATGATGGCCATTTGCGCATTACCGGTCATACAGGTCCAACGGCTTGCCGGACGCCAGGCGGAGTCCAGCCGCCCGGGCAAGGCTCCGTCGCGGCGCTGTGACTGCGCCACGGATCGTGCTATGCGCGCAGCAGCATCCACAAAAGTACCGTCCGTAGCGATCAAACCGACTTCCAGCATGCCGCGGGTTGCGTAGGCGATGGTATGTGTGAGCGGTCGATCGTTGTCTTCCAGATCATTGTTCTCCAGCCAGCCATTGGCACGCATCTGGGTGAGCGCCCACTGCACATTGCGCACAGCCGCATCCAGATAGCGTGACTCCGCAAGGACCTGACCGGCTTGGGCCAGCGCGAAGGCCACTCGCGTGTTGTAGGTATTCAGGGCATGCGCGGCAAACGGCGAAGCGAAGCGCCGCCAGGCGCCATCCGGATCCTGGGCAGCGACCAGCCAATCGGCCGCGCGCACAGCCGAGTCGCGAAAGCGCGCCTGCTGCGTCTGCTGCCAGGCAGACAACCAACCGAAGAGCACCTGGCCAGTGTTGAAGATGGTCGGTACGATCTGTGTTGCGTCCATCGTGCCGGCGCGTACACCACCCTCGGGCAGCTGGATATCGGATTCCCATGCCGCCATGCGCAGGGCCCGTTCACGATATTCACGGTGGCCCGAGAAATCCGCATAGCGAAAGAAGGTTGGAATGATGTAGCCGGTGGTTTCTGGATAGGCGCCTGCCCATTGGCGTTTCGCCACGTCGTAATGGGCGCTGACGCCGCCGCAACCACTGGCATCCTGTGCGCGCTCCAGCCATTCGGCTGCAGCCTCGAGTCCTCGACGAGCATCCAGCGGACGGTACGGCAATCGTCTGGGCAGAAGTCGGGCGATCACGCTCATGGCTTGCTCCTTGCCGTCTTCGATTCTGGCATCAGCTTCGAGGTACGGCTGTGCAGTGCCCGCCGGACACGCTGCAAACCTTGCACCAGGCATGGCATCGGATCACACCATCGACACAGGGCATCGGTCACGCGAACACCGCTCGGATAGCCTTGCGTGATCCGTTGGTTCTGTGCGACTGCGGACTGCATATCTTCGGATCTTACACGCCATAGGACCGGACCCTTTGTCACTGCTGACGCCGGCAAGGGGAAATCCAGTTCTGAGCAATAGGCCGCATACGGTAAATTGACGCCGTTCAAGGTTGCTACTTCTTCCTGGTAATCGGTACGACCGATAGTCGGCTCCACCATTCGGAATTCACGTGTATGTTCATCGCGCTTGAACTCCATGCTGGCCATACCGATCACGCCCGCGTCCCGAAAAAATCGCGTCGTCATGCAGGAAAGCTCCCCATGGACTTCCGGGGCCGCTATGCAGCTCGCGGTGCCGCCGACCTGTGGTGGCCAGGAGCGAATTTTTCGACCCGTAAATGACCCAGTAACCTGACCCTGCCTGTCGATAGACTGCAAACAAAAATAAATATTTGAATCCGGCCCCTCAATCCACTCCTGCACCACGATGTCCGACATCACCGGCAGGATGCGGCGAATCAACTCGACAGCGTCTGCAGCGCTGTGCACGAAGTAAGCCTTCTTGAACTTTTGGGCGTATTCCGCATGTCGCTCGCCGGGCTTGACCACGACCGGGTATTGCAGGTTGTCGAGCTCGGGCAGATCCGCGAGCGTGCGAACGTGTACGAGCGGCGGAATGGGGCTGCCGAATTGTTCCGCAAGGCGCTGGAAACCCTGTTTGTGCAGCAATGTATCGACGACATCCAAGAGCGGCAGGCTGAAACGGTAAAGAGGAAACAGCCGATCGCGATGGTGTGAGACTGTCTTGACACTTTGTTCCTGCGTCAGGAATAACACCGGGCGCAAGCCGGAAAACTGCGCAGCGCCCAGGCGCACGAGTTCTTCGACCAGTGTTTCACCAAGCAAGGATTCTATCTTCAAAGCCGTCGCGGCCCGACTGTACATTTCCGGGCACCGCCCATTGGATTCGAGCAACCAGACCGGCACCCCCGCGCGTGCCAGGCTGCGCGCCACGCCCAGGCCATTAACGCCGGCGCCAACAACCACAGCAGGCACTCTGATTCTACCCACGGGGCTCACTACGTCGCGAAACATCGGGAGTTTGAGCAGCGGCATCACGGTCAATCAGCGCCTGCGCGCAAGTTAAAACCTGCATCGCGTTGCCTTCCCATGTCAAACCTCTCTCGCGGATCGTCGCACTGGCCGCTTCCCCAAGGCGCTGCCTCAATGCGGCATCAGCCCCGAGCTTGTCAACGCAGGCGAAAAAAGTATCGCGTTGGTCTGGGTCAAACAGCAGCGCATTGACATCATGGGTCAGGATCTCACGTATATTCGGTCGATCAGGTGCGACGATCGCGCAACCCGCAGCCATATACTCAAACAACTTGAGCGGCGATGCATAGGCGACCACATCAGGCTGCAATGCAATGTCAAATGCATTGATGAATCCGACTACTTGTGTACGGGCAACGACACCAGTAAAGGTGATGCTTGCATCAAGTCCCATCTCGTGTGCGTGCATTTCCAGTGCGGCCCTTGCCGGTCCATCACCGACGAGCAGGAAATGACTTGGGATGCACATCCTTTGCATGATCTCCAGAACGCGCTCCAGCCCATGCCACTCCCGGACGAAGCCCGCGAACCCTAAAATAGTCCTGCCGCCAAGTCCAAGGCGAGTTTTGGCCTCTTCGCGTGACGGAAGGTGCTCGAACACCTCGCTCTGAATCCCATTCGGGGTGACCGTTACGCGCCTAGCTGCGACTCCGTCCTGGGCAATCCGCGCAGCCAGCACGTGCGTGACTGTGAACAAGTGATCTGCCCCGCGCCAGACAGATCGCTCGCTCCAACGCGCCAGGCGCTTGAGTTTGATTCCACCATGTGCACAGCGCTCGTCAAACAACGGCGCGTTCACTTCAACAATCCAAGGCACTCGATAACGACGCCTCACCCACAGGCCCGGCAGAAAGAGCAAGTTATAGCGCTCATACACGACCTCCGGGTGGTGCTCTCGAATTGCCGCAGACAAGCGAAAATAGCCAAGCAAGCTGTAGCCAAGCTCGGCCAGTTCATAGAGTGAGCGTGGTATCCAACGCTTCATCCAGCCAACCCAACCGGATTCTCCACCGAAGTTTTGCTTTTTCACGAGCTCGGGGCCAACAACTATGACTTCGTGCCCCAGCTTTCGCAGGGCACAAACCATGCCCTCGATATGAACATACTGTCCATCTTTGGACGCCACACGATGGTGATAAAGGATTTTCACACTCGTCCATTCCCTGTCCGTACGCGATCGCTCAAAATTCAAAACGCCAGTGTTGCCAAAGTCCCTCTGAACCGCCGCAGGCTGCCCTTGTTACAACCCGCCCCGCCCTGCAAAGGCCTGTGGCAGGCATGCTGAGCCGCCGCTCACTGTGTTACTTCCGATTGCATGTTGCGATGCCAGACATCCATTACGCTGGCGTATAAATTCTGCTGCGCTTCCACCACAGGCCACCATCCAAGCTGTTCCGCATGACAACGCGTGGCCGCGCGAGCCGGCGCCCGCTCGCGCAAGCGCAACCATGCCGAGACCATGGCTTCGGCTGTGCGATGTTCGGCGATTTCACCGGCTTCCGGCGCGCTCAGTAATTCGGTGACTCCGTCAAAAGGTGCGGCCAGCACCGGCGTGCCACAGGCCAACGACTCCAGCGCCACGTTGGGCATGCCTTCACGACTCGATGCGAGTACCAAGGTATCGGCCGCATTGTAGTAGTCGCAAAGTTCCGCATGGGGGATGGTGCCCAGGAACCGCACCCGCGTAGCGATATCCAGACGGGCGACCAACTGTCGCAAGCGCGCCTCTTCGGGACCTTGGCCCGCAATCAACAAGGTTACGTCAGGCAACTTGGCAAGTGCCGTCAGCGCAATATGTACGCCCTTTCGTTCGATCAGATGGCCGACCGTCAACCAGACGAGCCCCTTCAGGCCCAGTTTGGAACGGATCGCAGTGCGATCCCGCGGCCCGAAGCGATCAAGATCAACGCCATTGCGCAGGACCGTGATTTTCTCGGGATTCACACCCAGCGCTGCGAGTTTTTCCTTCAGCGCCTGCGACACGGTCACAACGGCAGCGGCGCTCTCTGCAGCCCATTTGATTTGCTGCCTGGGTCGACGATAGTGCGGTATCAATGTCACATCGTTTCCGCGAGCGGTGATCACCACCGGTTTTCCCATGGCCTTGGCAAGCCTAACTGCTGCCACGCCGTCCGGATAAAAGTAGTGTGCATCAATCAGATCGAAGTCGGTCCCGCTGGCCTTCAGTTTCTGGAACACCGGGAGAAGGGCGCGAACCATCAGGGATGGCGCGATATTCATGCCCAGTTTCGGAATCACCGGATACCGCGGGTGACTGATATGAATCCCGTAACGCTGCTCGTGCTCGGGCACCTTGGCGAACGTCGCGTAGGGGCCAAAACATTGGTGCCGAAATGGAAACCATGGCACCGGCGCTACGACCGTTGCCGTAATCCGGCCAGAATCTACCAGATGGCGTAACCGCTCCTCCACAAACACACCGTGGCGAGGCTGTTCAGCATTCGGATACAGGCTGGTGAATACCAGCAGATGAATCTTGCGATTGCCATCCGCTCCGAAGAGACTCTCGGCATCGGCGGCACAATTGCCCGACGTTGACGTCATGCTATGGCCACCGTCAGCGCATCGATGCGCACGCTGCGCTGCCTAGGCAACTGGATAAACTTCCATGTCAGGTGAGCATGCCCGGAGGCTCCGGCGGTCGATCCGTGCGCGCAAGACAATTTGAACCGGACACGGAGTACGGTTTTGCCCAAAGCTACGCCCACACGATACGCGCACAAGGGCGCGGTGCGCTGGTCGCTCTTGCGGAACAACGGCTGCTTGCCCACCACCTTGGGACAGCACAGCTGTGGCAGTGAGATGACAAGGTGCTCCAGTTCCTCGCGGTCCTGCGGCGCAACTTGCGTCTCGGGAGACAGCGGCAGGCGCAGGCGCCGCAGACTATCCGTTTCATGGCGATAGCGCGTGTCCTGGTGACTGTAGAACAGTTTTCCGATCAAGGTCGTGCCCCGACGCGGCATCCCGAACAGCAGAATAGACGGGTTCATGACGGCACCCCAGAAGCCAGCAACCGGCTTGCCGGCCCGGCAGGAACCGCGGCGGCAGCGGGTTGCTGCATCCGGCGCAGAAACGCATCAAGCATCAACAGGCTCCATAGCGTCGCACTGTGATCGCGCTTTCCGCTGGCATGTTGACGCACCAACCGATCAAGCGAAGCCTGTTCGAAATATCCGCACTCGGCGATGGCACCGGTGAGCAATGACTCCCGAGCGCGCTTAGCGAGTGGGCCACGTAACCACGCCGCCAAGGGCACACTGAAACCCATCTTGGTCCTGTAGAGCACATCGTGAGGTAAATCCGGTTCGAGCGCTTTCTTGAGAACATATTTGCCTGTTCCACCTTTCAGCTTCAACCCGGGCGGCAAAGAGGATGCCCACTCGACCAATCGATGATCGAGCAGCGGGACACGGACTTCCAGGCTGTGCGCCATGCTGGCGCGGTCCACCTTGGTCAGGATGTCGCCGGGAAGCCAGGTCTTCATGTCCAGATACTGCGCAAGCAGCAGCGGATGATCCGTGGGCGCGCGTTTTGCGTGGGAGCGGAACACAGAGAGCGCGCTGTAACCCTGAAGTTCGCGCTTGAAGCTCGCGCTATAGAGACGTTGGCGCATCGCCACTGACGTGATACTGACGCTGTGGTAATAGGCTTCCACATCATCGCGGGCAAGTGCCTGCAGCGTAGTCTTGGCGCGCAGCGGGCGCGGAGCCCAATCGGCCTTGGGATAGATCCTGCCCAACAAACCGAACAGCGGCTTTCGCAATGAAAGCGGCAAGCGGGCGCGCAGACCGCTTTCCCACGCATGCAAGCGGTAGCGCCGGTAGCCGGCGAAATTCTCGTCTCCGCCATCACCGGATAGGGCCACCGTGACATGCTTGCGCGCCAATTGGCATACCCGCCAGGTGGGCAGCGCAGAGCTGTCGGCGAAAGGTTCGTCGTAGATGCCGGCAAGCGCATCCAGCAGATCGTAATCCTGCGAACTGACGTGTTCTTCGAAGTGGTTCGTATGCAGGTGTTGCGCGACTTGCCGTGCGTAGGCGGTTTCATCGAAACCGCTGTCGTCAAAACCAATGGAACAGGTGTTGACCGGCTCTTTCGCCACCCGACTCATGCTTGCCACCACGGCACTAGAATCGACACCGCCCGAGAGAAATGCGCCCAGGGGTACGTCGGAGACCATCTGGCTTGTCACGGCATCATCCAAAAGAGCGCGAAGCCGCGTAGTTGCATCATCCACGGATACACTGCCGTCGATTTCAAAAGGCAGATCCCAATACTTGCGGGCTGTCGGAGCGGATTCGCCCGCTTGCCAGCTCAGCCAGTGCCCGGGGGGAAGCTTGAAAATACCGCGATAAATGCTTTTTGGATCCGGCACGTATCCAAATGCCAGATAATCCTCCAGCGCCTGCGGATCAAGTTTGCGCTCCACATCGGGATGCGCCATCAACCCCTTGAGTTCGGATGCGAAAACCAGGTCACCAGCGCGCGTGAAACCGTAATAAAGCGGCTTGACACCGATATGATCGCGGGCAAGAAAGATCCGCTCCGCGCGCATGTCCCATACCGCAAACGCGAACATGCCGAGCAACTTCTTCAGGCATGCCTCGCCCCAATGTTGCCAGGCGCGCAACAGCACCTCGGTGTCGCTGTGACTGGTGAAGGCCACGCCCTGTGCTTCCAATTCGGCCTTGAGCGACCGGAAGTTGTACAGCTCGCCGTTGTAGATCAGCGCCAGGCCGGCCGCTTCATCCACCATCGGCTGCTGTCCATGGCTGAGATCAATGATGGAAAGACGTCGATGTCCAAGACCCACGCCCTTGGCGAGGTAGAGCCCAGCCTCGTCGGGTCCTCGATGGAGTTGCGCATCGCGCATAGCGAGCAGGGTTTTTTCATTCGCGCTGTCGCTACTGCGCGCCAGTACGATGCCGGCAAGACCACACATCTCAGCGCACCTCCCGGTCGGTCAAACCTGACATCCCGCGTGCACGCGGCGCGATCCCCCGACCCAGCAACTGGTCATACAGCGTTTCATACGCACACATCATCTTGTCCAGGCTGAATCGCGCAACTACATGAGCGTAGCCGGCTTCACCGTGTTGGTGTCGCAGCTTTTCGTCATTGACATAGACCCCGATGGCGTCGGCCAACTTCTGCGGATCACTCGGCGGCAACAGTATCCCGGTCTTGCCAGCCACCACCACGGACGCAGTTCCACCAACGTTGGTCGTGATCACCGGCAGCCCGGCGGCCATGGCTTCCAGCAGCGTGAGCGGCATGCCTTCGGCAATGGAGGACAAGACAAACACATCGCATTCAGCAAGCAGATTGGGCACGTCGTCACGATCGCCGAGTAGCCGCACCTTTTCCGTCAGTCCAAGCTGGGCAATTTGTTGCTCCAAAGCTCCGCGTTGCGGTCCTTCCCCGGCGATGACCAGACGGCAATGATCATGCGTTTGCCCGGGTTGGTCGCACAGGATCTTGAACGCCAAAATCAAACAGGCGTGATCCTTGACCTTGTCAAGACGCGCAACATTGCCCACCAACATGGTTCCCGGTGGCGCAAAATCACCCAGTAGCTTGCGCGGTCCACGTCGACCATGAGCTACTTTGAATTTCGCCACGTCAATTCCATTCGGGATATGTACTACCCCGGATGGTCGAATGCCCACGCGATCGATCAGCCAACGCTGCAGGTCGGGCGATACCGCAACGTACCGCGTGATCAGCGGCGCCAGCCAACGTCGCAGCCGTAGGTATTTGGGATTGTTTCCCTGGGGATCGGTCGAATCGCGCCCATGTTCTGCGTGGATTATCCGGCGCACCCCGGCCAACTTGGACATTGGCACCAGATCCAGAGTCCCGATGTTGTAGGACTGGACAAGGTCCGGCTTGAAGGCACGCAGCGCACGCCAATAACGAACATAGTGCATCCAGTCCTTGCCCTGCTTCTTGTTCAATGACACACAGCCAACTGTGGCATCGTCGATTTGATCGCGCATGGCCCCGTAACCGGCAAGACAAATGACTGCATGTCGATAGCGATCGCTGGTGGCATTGATGACCGACAGCAGGACCTTCTCCATGCCACCGGTATCCAGACGGTAGACCACGTGCACGATCAGCGGTTTGCCGCTCATGGCTTGTGCCCTGAACCAGCAGGACGTGGCTTCACATGCGGCGTACCTGTAACAGGCAATACACGTGCAAATGCATGCAATTTCGTGCGAGCTTGTGCCAGGCCACCTTGGCCGATCGGCGACGATAATGCCCACACCGAAGATTGCGGTACGTACCCGCGCAACACATCCCACGCCTGCGCCAGCTTGGCCAGCACCCTCGAGCCCGTGCAGCGACGATCCACGCAATACCAGTACCAGACAAGCCGCGGACCGGCTGCTCCAGCCAAATGCAGTTCCTCGGCTGTGAAATGCTGGCCATCGGCCAGATGAAGCGACCGGCTGGCGTTGCTAAGGAGTTGCGCGTGCGCCGGATCGTAAACGTCATTGCCATAAGTGATCAGTGTATGCCCACGGCGCGGCTTGCCGGTGTAGACGGCATGGAACAGTTCGACCACATCATCATTTACGGCCGACTGATAGGACGCCCGTATCTGCCCTGCTGCCCCCTTGAATGACGGGGTCCAGTCGTCTGCGCCCGTTTGCCGTTGCGTCCAACCCGGGACTTCAGGAGCCGTCAGATGCATCGATTCCATATGCACAGGGGCGGCGAGTTTGGCTGCCAATACCGGACCGGCCAGCAACAGTACGATCGCCGCCAACCAGACCATGCCGCGCGTCCCGGCCAGCTTGCGGCCACGGGCGGGGGCAAGCTCTCGTATCACCGGGGGATCGCGGAAAAACCAGCCGGCCAGCAACAGCAGCACCAACACCGTTCCGAAGAACTGCCATCCGAAAATCATATGGTCCGTGCCGGTGGCGTATTTCAAACCCCAGGTCTCGCCGATCAGGATGGTGAAATACACCCGCAAGCCGTTGGCGATGATAGGCACCACGGTTGCCATCAACACGAACAGCGCCCGCTTCCACCAGCGTTGGTACATCAGGTAGGCATACAGGCAGCCCAGAGCACTACAGGCGATGAAAAACTTCACCCCGCTGCATGCGTCCGCCACCATCCAGGTCGCAATAGGCGTCACGATCTGCCGGCCATCAAGCAGTGCTGGCGAGCCGGTCAAATCCAATGCATGGACCGCAATATGCGCGGTGATGTCCTGCAGCGGACCCACCAGTCCATCGCCCCAGGGAACCGCAAACACCACCAGGTAAGCGAGTGGAAACGCCAGCACACTGAGAGCCCGCCAGCCCCAAAAGGCCAGCACCAGCGCCGGCAACAGGGCCACGAACGCGAAATGCTGTGGCAGATTGATATCGAGCAGGTGACCGGCGTACCAGACAAACACCAGTACGGCCACTACTGCCAGGCCCCAGACACTTGGTACTGGCGAATTCGCCTGCACTTGATGGCGCAGGTTGAATGCCAACCACAGGCTCAAGGGATAGATGAGAAAAGCGTATTGATACGTTCCATCATGGTCCCAGACCCACACCAGCGATAGCGCGGTCTGCCAGTAACAGGTCAGCAGCACGATGATGGCGAGGGCCAAGGCGGCAACAGCCACCCTCCAGTCGGAAACGCGCGTGAAGATGGTGGATCTGGCCCCGATCGCCCGGTTCATGACTCCACCTCCGAAAGGGAGGCCACCACGGCGCCTACGGGTGTCGTAGCGGGCGAAGAATTGCACAGGACATGCTCGTAGATATCGAGATTGCGGGACCAGTCATAGTGCGACAGGATCTTGGCGCGCGCCGGTGGGACCCGCCCTGCTTGCGCTGCATCCAGCCAGCGCAAGGCTGCCGCCGCCATGATCTCGGGCACATCGCTGATGCACCCCTGGCGACCCTCGAAATCCTCGATGCCCTCCCAGGCTTCAGGTGTTGCCAGGAGCACCTTTTCCATGGCCATGGCTTCCAGGACCTTGTTCTGGATGCCACGGGCAATCCGCAGCGGTGCCGCCACGGCATGGGCATGAGCCAGCCATGGACGTACATCCTCGACCCGACCCGTGACCTTGATTCCCGCGAGTTCACCCAGCGCCCGGACCGCCGGAGTCGGGTTGCTTCCCACGATATAGAAGCACGCTTGGTGACGCCGGGAGTAAATTTTTGGCCAAACCTCGTGCGCGAACCACTGCGCCGCGTGTACGTTGGCCCGATAATCCATGGCGCCCACAAAAACCACTGCCCGCTCCCCGGACGGGTAAGGATCGGGATAGGTGCGGTGCGGATCCCAGTACCCGGTATCCACGCCATTGGGGATACCGTGCACCTTGTCAGCCCATGCCGGTATCTGTTGGCGAAAAAACGACGCTTCGGCTTCCGAGACGAATATGCTGGCGTCGAATTGCCCGGCGATCGCGTGCTCGAATGCCATCAGCTTGCGCGCCTCGCGCCGGTAGATCATGCGCTTCGAACCACGATGAGCCTGCGCGTACTGGCGCCATTTGTCGGAATCCACATCCACGAAATCCATCACACGTCGCAGTTGCGCGTGCCGCATGACCAACGGCGCAACGCCGGCCGAATAGCACAGGACTAGATCCAGCTCGTGCTCGGCAAGAAGTCGTAGGACCCAGCTTCGCATTGCGCGGTCGCGGTACACCCCGATGGTGAGCGCTTCACCCCGCATCAAGGAGGCGAGTGCGCGCCAGCGCTTGCGCCAGGGGCCCAAGGGGCGGACACAAACCCCGGCGCACAAGGACTCGACGGCTGCGAGGTATTGCCAATCAGCAGGATCGTCCACGAATGTGCCCAGATACACTTGATAGCGTTCGGCGAGCCAACGCAAGACATGGTACGAGCGAATCTTGTCGCCCTTGCTGGGCGGCCACGGCAGCCGATGGCAGAGAAACAGAACCGATGGCCGGTGAGGGTGTGTCGCCGCCATGTCCTATCCGAGATCCCGCGCGAGCCATGGGCCGAGCAAGCAACTCACCGGCACCGGCAGCTTCTGCCAGGCCTTGATGAACAGGCTGTATTTCCGGTTGGTCGGGCTGATATTGGGTATCTCGGAGGCGCGCACCAGGTGATACGCGTACGGCAGCGGCTTGGGTTCGAAGCCCCAGTGCTTCTTGAAGTCATGGGCACCTGTGCCTTGCTTGCTGCGTCCAAAGTCGAACACCCGTGCGCCGCGCTCCGTCGCACGCTGCATCAGCGCCCAGTACATGAAATCGTTGGCCGCCAGGTCACGACCTCGCGCAACACTGCCCCCGTAATAGGGATGCACTTCATCGCGAAAGTAGAAGCTCATGACGGCGGACACGGGCTGCCCTTCATGAGTGACCACGGTGACCTCGCAATCATCGCCGAAGGTCTGCTGCAATCTCATGTAATAGTTGCGTGACAACACGGGCGTGCCGAGATTGCGCACGCTCTCGGCATAGACCCGGTAAAATTCGTCAATGCTGCCGCCATGCTGCGCTTGCAAGTCGGCGCGAATGCCCTTGCGGACCATGGCGCGCTGCTTGCGCGGAATCGCCTTCATGTTTGCGTCGTGATCCGGATGGATCACCTTGCGAAAGCTGACGTACAGGTCCTTGACTGGCCAGGCGGGTGAACGCAACTCGCGGTTGCGCAATTCCAGATAATCGACCCGCAGATCGTCGGCAAGGACTTTTGCCGACTGCAAAAGCTGTACTTCGCTGTCCGGGTCGCTCGTCACGACCCCGCCGTACACACAGAACGGCGTTGAAATCAGGGCGTGACCGAACAGTCTGCTGCGTATCTCGGCAAGAGGCAGAATCCCAGTGATGACGCCGTTTCGTTCCACGTACAGATAGTGGCAACGGTGACCGAGCACCTGCTCGATGATGTCACGCCAGGCAGAACGATGGAAAATCGTGGCCTGTGGAGCATCTGCCACAAAGTCATCCCAGCGTCGTTCGTCGCCTGGTTCCAGGCGCTTGACGATGCACTGAGGGGCAGCACGCAAGTCATCTGCAAGGTCAGGCATGCTGGACCCCTCCCTGCAGCGGCGATGATTGATCGGACTCAAGCGCCACCACCGGGTAGTCGGCATCTTCGGGGTCAAGAAACACGCGGTCCATGCGGTCAAAACGAAAATCCTGGATCAGCCGCTCGACCCTTGGGGCTGTGCGCGTCAGATTGAGATAGTGACGCACCTTGTTTTTCAGGTTCACGCCCGGCACCCGCGGCTGATCGGGATCCACTTCCCACGGATGGAAATAGAAAACCCCGGGGTACTTGTCCCGGCGATTGACACGTCCCAGACCGCGCTTGAACACAGCATAGGGCAGCAAACGGAAATAGCCACCGCCACCACAGGGCCAGTTGCGCTGCCACAGTCGAACCGTGGTCACCGGAATTTCCAGTAGCCCGGAACGCTCGGGGTAAAACGCAAATCGCGGCGCCTCCGGCATGCCGTAAAGGTCATGTCGGATGGGCACGATGCTGGAACTGTAACGGTACCCGGCCTGCAACAATTCCGCATAGGCCCACAGCGTGCTGGAACCGATGGAGTAGCTGGGGGCACGGTAGCCGGTAACCACGGCTCCGGTGAGGTCTTCGAGCAGGTGCTTGGTACGGACGATGCCGTCACGAAACTCGCTGTGGCTGATGGTGGTCAGGCGCTCGTGGCCGTACCCGTGGCTGGCAACTTCATGGCCTGCGGCGCTGATGTCGCGCACCAGCGATGGGAAACGTTCGGCCACCCAGCCAAGCACGAAGAACGTGGCATGCACGTCGTGACGTTGGAACAGCTCCAGCACGCGTCGCGTATTGCCTTCGACGCGCACGGGCCAGCGTGGCCAGTCCGCGCGATGAATGCACTTGTCGAAAGCCGCAACCTGGAAATAGTCCTCCACGTCGACCGTCATGGCATTGGTGATCGGCATGGATTGCAAGCGTGCCGCACTCATTCCAAGCCATCTTTGGTTTTTCCGGAACTCAGCAACGAATCGTCGCCGGTCATCCTGTCATCCGCGAACGATGCCTCGGATTTCCGGAGCGACATCACTTTGCGAATCCGGATGGTTTCGCGCATCAACCGCAACAATATGTTGCTTACGTCGGACTCGACCTTCTCGGACTGGCTTGCCTTTTCGGCTGGCATGTTGCGGTTTTCGTGGCCCGGGTGATCTGCGAACGCGGGATCTTCCAGCGTCAGAGGCATGTCGGACATCTCTTCACGAATCTCGTTGAGTACGGTGGTGAGTGCCGAAACGTCAAGGGTATGCAGTTCTTCCAGGTAACCATGCAGCAGCAACCGGTCCATGATGAGATTGATCCTTCGGGGGATCCCGCAACTGGCGCGATAAACCGATACAAAGATTCCGCTCGAGAGTTCGGGATCATGATTCCACCCGACGGCACGCAGGCGATGCATGATGTACGCCAGGCTCTCGCCCTCTCCCAATGGCTGCATCCGGTGGGAGACAATGACACGCTGACGCAACTGTTCCATGCGGTTGTTGATGATGAGGTTCCGCAGTTCCGACTGCCCAATGAGGAATACCTGCAGCAGGGCGCGGCCCTTGACCTCCAGATTCGACAGGATGCGCAGCATCTCCAGCGCCGCGGGGGCCAGCGTCTGCGCCTCGTCCACCACCAGAAGCGCGTGCGCATGACTCTCACGCAATTCAATCAGATGCTGTTTCAATTGCTGCAGCAAGGCCTCTTTGCTGCGACTTTCATAAGGCAGGTCAAACGCCGAAGCCACGGCGGGCAGGATGTCCTCTCCACCGAGATTGGCCGAAGCGATACTGGCCATGGCAACGTTGCGATGCGCGATTTCCTCAAGCAACTTCTGGATCAGCAGCGTCTTGCCGGTGCCGACCGCACCCGTAATCATCACGAAACCTTCACCCTGCTCGAGGCCGTAGAGCAGGTAGGCCATGGCGCGCTTGTGGCTCTTGCTGGGAAACAGCATCCCCGCATCCGGAGTCAACTGGAAGGGTTTGCCGTTGAGGTTGTAGAACTCCTGATACATATCGGTCTCAGAACAGATGGGTCCACTGCACGAAAAATACATTCACGCCATAGCCGGATCCGGGTCCGGGTCCATATCCGGCTCCATAGCCGGCTCCATAGCCGGCTCCATAGCCGAGTCCATAGCCGGAGCCGTATCCGGGTGCGTAACCGGTCAGCGACGTGGATGCCACTGTGCGGGATTCATGCCGCAAGTTCACGCTGGCAAAATCCCTTGGACCGAATTGATGGACCAACGCCAATTGCTCATAGGTGTTGTGCGAAACCTGACCGTCCTGGAAGGTATACCGCTGCCAGCCCAGCGTCGGTGTCAACGTGGTGAAGGCACCGATATCGAACAG
>NZ_JAQIBU010000027.1 GCF_027858935.1 Oleiagrimonas sp.
ATATTGCCGTACAGGGGCCGTCCTTCGCGGATCAGATGCCACGTCACGCTGTTGCAAATACTCTGCATCGGCACGAATTCGTTTGGCGGTGGCGTTTCGGTGTCGTTGATATCGACGTAGTAGGCGAAGCGGATGGCATCGCGCCGGTTGTCATACAGTGCGATGTAGAAGTTTTCCGCATACATCAGCGTGCCCAATATGGCGTGCAGGGCGCGCAAGGTCTGGTTCATGTCGTGATCGGTGCTCGCCTGATCCGCGATCGCATACAGCGCACGTTGCAGACGTTCGGCCTGGCCCAGTTGCGAGACAGAGTTGAAAAGGTATGCCAGCTCGCCTTGTTGACGCATCCGGATATCCACGACCAGCTGCAACAGCTGCAAACGATCTTGCTGGAGCGCATCGAGATCATCAGGAACCCATGCCTCCAGGAACCGATGTTGCAGTGGATCGGTGCCCAGGAGCATGGGCCGAGAACCGTTGGGCGGCGTTTCGGCCGCCTGATCCTGCGCGCGCCAGTACACCCGGTAGCCCTCGGCCCGCAGTTCCGAGGTCATGACATCGGCCACGGCCTGCGCATCATTGCTCTGGAAAATGCGCTGGATAGCCTCGTGCATGGCCTGTGTCACGGACAGGACCGGTGTGGCCGCGCTTTTTTTGGCAGCAAAGGTCATGGCATCAAACTGGCAGAAGTGGCCCCGGATAAGTGTATACCGCACCTGTACCGGCTGTCGTGAAGGCCCGGAATGTGCGCTGTGTCACATTATTCGTGATATCGGGCCGACCTGCTGAACAGTGCGAACCAGATCAACTGTTAGCAAAAGGTGAAGAGGCGTATACTGGTGCTCGTGAATAAGATTGGGAACCGGTGACTTTCCATCGGTGTCCAATGCAAACAGCCAACGACCAGCAGTGGGGGCGCGTGTGCGCAGAGTGCTTGCCAGCTTGATCTTGCTGATGCCGCTTGTAGCGGCAGGGCAAACGCTGGGAGCTGTTCGCGACAATCAGGCCAGCGCCGCCGATCATGTGGCCTTCTACAGCAGTTTGCAGCCGGCCAAGGGCCACGGAAACCTGCTGCTACCGCTGTGGCGTGATGCGCAGGGACGGATGCTGGCGCTGGTCGCTACCCGGGATTCCGATACCGGAAACACCCAGGGTGCCCTCGATTTTCGCGTGGTGGATGTCAGCCAGGGGTTTACCTCGGGCTTGCGTTATGACCTCGGACCGCACGTGTCTGCATTTGCAGGCCTCTCCCGGCATAGCTGGCTGGTGCCGAAAGCAGCCGCTGCATGCACGCCGAGCGCGGGTATCGGTTGCCCCGATGCCAATACCCTGGATTCCGCCCGCCTGTTGAGCAGTCAGGTGGGTGCCAGCTGGAACGCCAGCCACTATCGTCTGGACCTGAGTCTGGACAGCACCCATCCACAGGGCAACAGCCTGCTTCTGCCACGTGTAGTGCCCGATGCATCGACCTTCAATGGGGTTCCGTTGTGGGCGTTGGACAGCAGCCGCAATCTTTCGGCGCGCGGTCGTCTGTCGCTGGGCAGCGAAACCGGCATTGATCTGGGCGCCAGCGTCGGTCGCATCCGTCTGCTGCCGGGCAACCTGCTGGGTGTCCATTCCCTGGGCCAGCAGTCCCTGAGTCTGGGTATGGACAGCGGTGCGCTGAGCGGCCACATCACCGGCCGCATGCTGCAGCCGATCGCCGGGAATCCGGATACTCAGGTAATGGGCCCCGAGCGCCACTGGACTACCATCGACCTGGGTCTCACTTGGCGCCTGCCGTGGCAGGGCGAGCTGCGTTTTGGTGCGCAGAACCTGTGGTCATCGGGTCAGGCGCCCACGCTTGTGGGCGGTCCCGAGCCTGATCAGTCGCGTATTCCCTACGTGCAGTACCACCAGGATCTGTAGCCGCTGCGTCGATATCGCCTTCCCTGGCGATGCCTGCGAGCATGTCAATCGGCCTTGCCTATCCGCACGTCGCCGCTGAAGGTCTCGACGTGGATGTGTCCCTTGCCCTCGCCCGAAACACTGTCGATCGATGATCCAGTGCCATGGTTCTTCTCGGTCACTTTGCCGAATGCGGAATGCATCGAACCGCTGAACGTGGATGCCTTGAGCTTCGCGGAAAGGTCGCCCGGCAGGGTCAGGTGCACGTCGCCGCTGACCGAGTCGATGTCGATGCGTCCATCCGGCTGCAGTCCGCCGGACAGGTCGATATCCCCGGATACGGTGTTCATGGAGACCCTGCCGTAAGGACCGCCCCCGACGCGTACATCACCGGAAACTGTCTGGAATTGACCGTTGTCGCCCACCGAGGGAGCCACTATATCTCCGCTGACGGTCTGGATATCGGCTGTGCGCATGACGCCGGACAGCATCACCTGTCCGCTCACCGTGTTGATCTCCACTTTCGGGCTGGTTGCGTCCAGACGCACGTGGCCACTGACGCTGTTGATCTTGATGTTGCCACCGTCCAGACCCTTGGCGTCGGCATC
Organism: Oleiagrimonas sp.; assembly: GCF_027858935.1. Taxonomy (GTDB): domain Bacteria; phylum Pseudomonadota; class Gammaproteobacteria; order Xanthomonadales; family Rhodanobacteraceae; genus Oleiagrimonas. The sequence continues at coordinate 2,496 of NZ_JAQIBU010000027.1, forward strand.
CGCGCTGACCACGTCAATGCCCAGGCCAGCGGTCCTGGGGAGCTGCACATCGAGCACGGTCGGACCCATGTCGTTGTCGCTGTGCCAGCTGAACCATCCCTTGTGCCC